>NZ_DAMBSA010000191.1:0-8611 GCF_032054795.1 Pantoea sp. CTOTU49201 | reverse complement strand
GACGCCTGCTGGCCGAACATAACGCCGATTTTCTCGTCCACTACATGGGCAAACTTTGCGCCGAGCTGCAGGGCAATCTGACCTCCATCGATGAGTCGGTGTTAAGAGATTTCAGCCCTATACACTCGTAATATTAAATTTTTATGACAGTCTGTTAAGTTTCATCTGCTTCCGCTACGTTGTTGTAAATCAAAAGGGAGTATGAAAATGACCGAGACTGTTAACTTAACCATTAAAATTGACCCGGCACTGAAAGAGCACATCAAACAGTTAGCCGCAGATAACCAAATCTCCATGAGTCAGGAGATCGTTAATCGCTTGCAGGCCAGTTTAGATGCGGGTGCGCAACCGGCCATTGATAGCCTGGACACCCAGGAAGCGGTGGAAGATCAGCTCTCTGCTGCGGAATTGAAGCAGATTCGTGCGCTGCTGAAGAAAAGTAAGAAGAAGAAATAAGCGAAAAACCCGTCATTGACGGGTTTTTTTATGCCTGCAGATTAAATACGGAACTGCTGCGCGCGCTGCGCCAGGCGGTCAGATAACTCGCGCAATTGCACCGCCGATTGCACCTGATGGGCGTTCAGCGCTTCGTTTTGCTGTAGCTGTCCGCTCATCTCCACCACTTCCAGCGCAATCTTTTTCACCCGATGGCTCTGCGCGGCACTGTTTTGCTGCAGCTCGTTCAGCTGCGTTACCACGCCAGACACCGCAGCGCTGATCTGCGCGAACAGCACTTCCAGCGCTTTCACCTTATCGAAGCCATCATGCACATGCTGCTGCGTATGCTGAATCAAGCCATCGATCTGGCGCGTGGAAGCCCCGCTTTGCTGCGAAAGCAAGCCCATCTCTTTGGCGACCACCGAGAAGCTGCGGCCGTAAGCGCCCGCATGTGCCGATTCAATTGCGGCGTTCAGCGATAACAACCGCGTCTGCATCGACAAGTCATCCAGCATGCCCACAATCCCGGCGATATCATCGGATGCGGTGACAATTTGCTGCATCTGGGTTTCCATCTTATCGACCTCTACCGCGCAGTTACGCATCAACGCATCGG
This sequence comes from Pantoea sp. CTOTU49201, assembly GCF_032054795.1. Taxonomy (NCBI): domain Bacteria; kingdom Pseudomonadati; phylum Pseudomonadota; class Gammaproteobacteria; order Enterobacterales; family Erwiniaceae; genus Pantoea; species Pantoea sp. CTOTU49201. The sequence goes on along the minus strand of NZ_DAMBSA010000191.1, from coordinate 7,557 downwards.
CTGATTGTGCTTCCTGCGTTGCCTGCTGCGAGAACTGTGCACCGATCTCCACCTCTTCCGAAACGCGATCCAGGCGCTGAGACAAGTGATGGAAGCTGGCATTTTGCTTCTGGTGTTGCTGCATCACTTTTTCGTTGTGCTGCTGCATATCCTCGGCACCGGCGGCCACGCTGACCGCCACGGTGTTGATGTCGCGCACAATCTGTTGCAAGCCGCGCCGCATGGTATCAATCGACTGGAACAGCTGGCGCGTTTCCAGCGACTGGCGACGCGGATGGTTTTGCGCGTCAATAAGATCACCGGTGGCGATCTGTTCCAGCTGCGCGTTAGCGCGACGCAGCGGCAACAGCACGCCGCGCATCAGCAAGCTGGAGGCCAGCACCAACAGCGCCATCAGCACTGCGCTGACAATCAGCGACATATTGCGGCTCAGCTTTAAGGTGCTGAGCGTGTTCTGATTCACGCTGCTGAGCTGATGATTAGCCTGCTCGATTTCACTGAACCAGGCATCATTAAACTGTTGCTGAAACGCCTGCATTGGCACCATAAAAAAGGCGTTGATGTCGTTAGCCGCTAATCCTTTTAGCTGCTCCTGCAATCCTTCCGCCAGCATGGCGAAACCTTGCGCCAGCGGGCTATCTGCATTGGCGTGATAGGCGGCGAACTGTTGCTGTGCATTTTTCAACGAGTCATCGGCCGCCGCAGCCAGGCTTTTCCAGCTATCGACTGAGCCACTTTGCTGATCCTGCATCAGATAGATGCCGGCGCGATGGCTGTTATCGCTGGCGGTGAGCAGCTCGATACGCGCTTTATCCAACAGGGCCAGACGTTCGCGCAGTTGATTGGCCTGCTGCAGTGAAGTTTGCGTCTGATTCACGTGGGTATTCAGCAGCAGCACACCGGCAAACTGCAGAGAGCAGAACAGCACAATGAACAGCAAAAACTGGCTACGCAAACTGGTGAGCCACAACGGGATTTTCAGGGATAACCGCACGCGCAGCCGCAGCGGCAGAGAGATAACAGACAGGAGTGACATCACACGCCTCCAAAAAATAAAACAGGAGTATTGGCAGCACGCGTGACAGTTTGGTGACAGCGGGCGCGATTAGGCGGAAAACAGCATAAAGCGCGGCCCTAAATAAAATTGTGGTCCTGAATAGCTACGCCTTTTGCGCGGCGTACTGTTCAATCAGCGGCAATAACAGTTGCGCCACCGCAGCAAATACCGGCACCACCACCGAGTTGCCGAACTGCTTGTAGGCTTGCGTATCGGACACCGGAATGCGCAGTTTGGCTTCTCCCGGCGCTTCAAAACCCATTAAGCGGGCGCATTCACGCGGAGTTAAACGACGCGGACGGCGCGCCATGTTCTCCGCCTGCTGGAAATCGCTTTCGCCTTGCGCGTGATCCCAGCCGCGATCGATGAGGATTTCCGAACCATCTTTGTAATAGCGCGCCGATAAGGTACGCACACAAATGTTCAGATTACGCGGGTCGTTAAGGCCAAAGCCGAAGCCGTTACCTTTGGCTTTGTGCTTTTTCGCGTATTGATAGAGATAATTCCACAACGTTGGCGATAGCGTGTATTTTGCTTCCGGCTCGGGTTCCAGCAGGCTGTGTAACGACGGCACCTTTTGCGGATAGAGCGCGGGCAGGGCGCGCAACGAAAAGCCATTGCTGAGCCCGCTGTCGCGACGAATGCCCACCAGCACAATGCGCTCGCGATGCTGCGGCAGAAAATGGCGCGCATCGATAACCTTGGCATCCGGCAAACCGCTGTCGTTGGCATCCGCCACGTCATAGCCGAGCTCATCCAGCGTGGCCATAATGATGGCGAAGGTGCGGCCTTTATCGTGGCTCTTGAGGTTTTTCACGTTCTCCAGCACGAAGAACGGTGGCTTTTTCGCGGCGAGAATGCGCGCCACATCGAAGAACAGCGTGCCTTGCGCTTCGCACTCAAAACCGTGCGCGCGACCCAGCGCATTCTTCTTGCTCACGCCCGCCAGCGAGAAGGGCTGGCAAGGAAAACCGGCCAGCAGCACCTGATGATCGGGAATGGTGCGATCGATATGCTGATAAATTTCCTGCTCATCGTTGATGCCAGCTGGCTGCGTAACCAGACGAATATCACTGTTGAAGTGGTGCAACTGCGGATCGCTATACAGGTTAGCTTTGTAAGTGCGCACCGCTTCTTTATTCCATTCGCTGGTGAACACGCACTGGCCGCCAATCTGCTCGAAGCCACGGCGAATGCCGCCGATACCGGCAAACAGATCGACAAACTGGAATTTGGCGTCGTCATAATGCGCCGGACGCTGCGGCAGCAAGGCCTGCAGGCTGGCGACTTCGCGGCTGGAGAGCGCAGGTGCGGCACTTTTACCGGCGCGAATACGATTCAAACGCGGCACGCTCCAGTCGCGGCCACCGGCGTCGGTTAAGGTGATAACCACATCGCGTGCGGCATAGATATCGAGCACCTGCAGTAACAGCGACGTCGCGTCATCCTGATTGGCGGTAAACGGGGAGGGCGAGACGGGGTCGATAGCGAGCATGCGTTTTTCCTTAACAGTGAAGCGGCTATGCTAACACTCATCACGCAACGAGGAAATTGGCGTGCGGTGTGCTTTCGCTTTTGGCCTAAGCCGCTAAAGTTGAAGAAGCGCTAATACAAGGAGACGCTATGGCAGACGTTCACTCGCAAGCCATTCGCAGCAAAAACATGCGCGCCATTCGCAATCAGGATACCGCGATTGAACAGCGTATTGCGTTGATTCTTAAAGATCGCGGCTTCACCTATCGCGTGCAGGATAAAGCGCTGCCGGGCCGCCCGGATTTTGTCCTGCCCGCCGAGAAAGCGATTATCTTTGTTCACGGCTGCTTCTGGCATCGCCATCACTGCTACTTATTTAAGATGCCCGCCACGCGTACCGAATTCTGGAGTGGCAAAATTAACAGTAACGTTGAGCGCGACCGGCGTTACGTCGAACAACTGCGCGAAGGAGGTTGGAAAGTACTGATTGTTTGGGAGTGCGCGCTGCGCGGCAAACTGCAGCTGGAGGACAGCGCGCTGATTGAACGTTTAGAAGAGTGGCTGCTGGCGGCAACCGACAGCAGCGAAATCGACCATCAGGGCTTGCATCACTATCGCGTTGAATAGTGCGAGATTGTTGCTTTTAGCCGCCATAACAGTTTAGATCTCCCTTTTCTCTGGGACGCGGAATTGAGCCATGAGCAGCATCAAACTTACCGTTAAGCGCCTGTATCAACTCCGCGATGAGCGGATGGTGACAACCCAAGCCACGGCGCGCATTTATCTTGGCGATCGGCTGGTCGCCACCGAAGAGATCAGCGGCATGACGGAAAGTCCGGTGAGCAAGTATTTGCACGCCGGGGATCTGACGGGGCCATTACGCGTTGAATGGGACTGTGCGGGCATCGCCGATATGTCAGTGACGGCGATTGAGCGTTGCCCCTGTTGTCAGGATCACGAACCGGAATAATAAGGAATACCACTTTGGCAGGAACCAGTTTACTTACACTTCTGGATGATATTGCAACACTACTCGACGATATCTCGGTAATGGGCAAAGTTGCGGCAAAGAAGACTGCAGGCGTATTGGGTGACGATCTGTCGCTTAATGCGCAGCAGGTTAGCGGTGTCAAAGCCAACCGTGAATTGCCGGTTGTATGGAGCGTGGCAAAAGGCTCCTTTCTCAATAAATTAATTCTGGTGCCGCTGGCGTTATTGATCTCGGCTTTTGCGCCCTGGTTGATTACGCCGCTATTGATGATTGGCGGCGCGTATCTCTGCTACGAGGGCGTGGAGAAAGTGCTGCACAGCCTGAATCACGATAAGGCTGAGCAAAGTCCGGAGGCGCGTCAACAGCGTCTCGACAAACTGGCGCAGCAGGATCCGCGCGCGTTCGAAAAAGATAAAGTCAAAGGCGCGGTGCGCACCGACTTTATCCTCTCGGCAGAAATTGTCGCCATCACGCTGGGCATCGTTTCGGAGGCGCCGCTGCTGAATCAGGTACTGATACTGGCGGGCGTCGCTATTCTGGTTACCATCGGCGTGTACGGCATAGTGGCGATGATTGTCAAAATCGATGATTTGGGATTCTGGCTTAAAGAGAAATCCTCTACCGTGGCGCAGGCGATTGGCGGCGTATTGCTTGCCTTTGCGCCCTGGTTAATGAAAGCCTTAACGCTGGTCGGTACCCTCGCGATGTTTTTGGTTGGTGGCGGCATTGTGGTACACGGCATTACGCCGTTACATCACGCCATCAGCGAATATAGCGCCGGATTCAACGGTTTGGTCTCGGCACTGCTCAGCAACGGCGCCAATTTGGTGATCGGCTTTATCATTGGGTCGATCGTGCTGTTGGGCGTAAATCTGATTGCTAAGCTGCGCGGCTAGCAGTTATAAAGCGCTGTAAATTTCTAATCACGGTCAGGAGAACGATGATGAACGACGATATGTTTGAATTTGATATCGATGCACAGCTGGAACAGGCTGAAGCCAAAGCGGCAGAGAAAGCCAACGAAGTCCCGGCTGATATCAGCGACGAAGCGGACTGCGAAGGCTGCAAAATCTAATTTTCCTGTTCGGGAAGTGCTATCAAAGCCGACAATAAATCTTGTCGGCTTTTTTTATTTGCAGAGTTTTTAACTGCTTATTCTGATTTAGTAGAAGTAATAGATTTATCGTATAGGAAAAAGTCGGTCACAGCTGCTATACCTAAACTCGGTCATTTAACGATGAAAGAGGGAGGTGCGGTATGATCTTTGCAATCAGTGACGAAGTTCAGCACAAACAGGGCGGACCCACCATGGTGGTCACCGGCTATGCCAGCGGAATGGTAGAGTGTCGCTGGTATGATGGTTATAGCGTGCGACGTGAGGCGTTCCACAGTGACGAACTCAGTCACTTATCAAGCGCGCAACAGCTGGCCAGTTGAATCCATTCGGGACGGTTTTTGCCGTCCCGAATGGAGTTGTAGCTCAATGGTTTACCTTTGATCCCTGCCTATAAATTTTTTCCCAAACTGACTACACTTTGCGCATTCGCCTCTTTTCGAAGCAGGGATGCACATGCCAAACTCACCTCAGTTATCGCGTTGGAAAAGTCCATTTATACCGGTTCATCTCTGCTTTCTGGCGGTCTTTCTCTTCTCCGCTTTTCTCACCGTGCATGAAGCCTTTGAGCTGAAAAACAATTACGAACAGCGTCAACGCGCGCAGTTATCCGACGTGCAGAAAAACCTCGACAGCCAGTTCCAGGAGAGCCTGGACGAGCTGCTCTATTACCAGCAAATGCTCAACTACGCGCTGACCCATCCGCTCGATTCCGATCACGCGCGCGAAACGGTGGCGCGCTTTCAGCAGCTGCGTCATCAGAATCCGTGGCAGCTACAGCTATCCAGCCCGCGCAGCATGCCGATAAACGGCGTCGGCGATAGCTGGTTGACGCGCGACCCGCTGTTATCGCGTGACGATACCCATATTGATCATGAGCTGCGTGCGGCGCTGGAGTTCAGCTTTATCCTGCAGTTTGGCGATACCAAACAGGATTTCCATTCCCGCTTCTGGTACATCTCGCGAGCCGGTTTCTACATCAGTTCGCGTCCGCCGCAAAATGCGCAGGAGCTGGAAGAGAGCTACGCCACCATGATTCAGCGCCCCTATTTCCGCGATCAGGATCCGCACAATCCGCTGCATGCGCGCCTGCGCTGGACCGAAGGTTATCAGGGCTTATTTGATGAAGGGCTGATGATGACGGTCAGCACGCCGATTATCAGCGAAGGTTATTGGTACGGCGTGCTGTCGATGGATTTCACTCAGTCGCGTATCCATGCCTTGCTTGCATCCGCGCGCAACAGCTCATTGCAGGGCAAAATGGTATTGCTGGATCGCTCACTGCATGAAATTACCCGATTGACTGCACCCAACGACCAGGCATTGACTGCGGAACAAAAGGCGTTGTTAGAGCAGCAAATTCTGCAGAGTCCAGCCGGTGTGTCGCGGCTCGGAACGCAATTTATTACCTGGAGCAAACTCAGGAACGTTGATGCCTATATCGTCAATGTTCAAAGTCTGAAGCAAGGCTTTTCACAAGAGTTAGGCCGCGTGGCGCTGTTTATGGTGGGTATGTGGCTGGTGTTTGTCTTGCTGCTGGTGGCGGCGCATCAGGTGATATTCCGTTTGGTGCGGCGCCTGAATGATATGTCGGCCAAACTGGTGTGGCGGGCAAATTATGATGGTTTGACACGCCTGCTCAATCGCAGTGCCTTCTTCGAGCAATTTGATGCGCTGGCGGCGCGCGGCCAGCAGCAGCAAACGCCGCTGGCGGTGATTCAACTGGATATCGATCATTTTAAAAAGGTCAACGATACCTGGGGACATCAGGCGGGCGATCAGGCCATCATTCGCGTGGCGAGCGTGATCAGCCACACGCTGCGCAAATACGATGTCGCTGGACGCGTTGGTGGGGAAGAGTTCTGCATCGTGCTGCCAGAAACCACATTGGCAGAGGCGCAGGCGGTGGCGGAGCGGATTCGCGTGCGGCTGGAGGCGAAAACTATTCTGGTTAACGCCAGCACCACCTTTGGCATTACGCTTTCGGCGGGCGTCAGCGGCAGCGAAGAGCAGGGCGATTACGCTGCCGAGAGCCTGCAGGCCAGCGCGGACAGCAGGCTCTATCTGGCGAAGACCGGTGGGCGTAATCGCGTCTGTGCAGCGGATTAAACCTTGCCGTCGTTATCCTCTTCGACGGCCTGATAAATACGCTGCAGAATATCCGGGAAAGCCGATTGCACACGGCTCCAGCTGGGAATAAACGGTTTCTCGTTCGGACGCTCAATAAAGGCTTGTCCGGCATCGAGAATCGCCTGAGTAAACATTTCCACCGCCGCTTCTTCAATGTGCTGATCAAACTTGAGGCCGTTCATGGTGGCTTCGTGGTTGTAAATCTCCATCATATCCAGCGCATTGCGGTAGTAAGTGGCTTTCAATACGCGGAACGAATCGCTGGTGAGCGGCACGCCCATGGTCGCCAGCTTACGCAATAGCGACTGCACGATGTCATTACTCATGCGCTTCAGACCGCCGGTGCCATCATCTTCCGCCAGCGGCTGATGTTTGTGGTCGTAGTTATCGGCAATCTCCACCTGACACGTCTGGCGCGTGGTGTAGTTACGATAAATCTCCGAAAGCACGCCAATCTCTAATCCCCAATCGCCCGGAATCTTGATGCCGTTGAGCACATGCGTGCGCATGGCGAACTCGCCAGAGAGCGGATAGCGAAAGCTGGTGAGGTAATCGAGATATTCGGAGTGACCGTAGACTTTCTGTAAGGAGCGTAGCAGCGGACCCACCAGCAAACGTCCAACGCGGCCATTTAATTTGCCATCGGCCACGCGCGCGTAAAAGCCTTTGCAGAACTCGTACTGAAACGACGGATTGGCCAGCGGATAGAGCAAACGTGCCAGCATGCCGCGTTCGTAGGTGACGATATCGCAGTCGTGCAGCGCCACGCATTGGTTGCGATCGGAAGCCAAC
>NZ_DAMBSA010000190.1:0-8612 GCF_032054795.1 Pantoea sp. CTOTU49201 | reverse complement strand
TACCAGCATCGATATCAGCACCGGCGTCTTTGTAGCTGAGAGAGGTTTTGTCGGTCACTGCGGAATCCCCACGCGAGTTGCGGTTGGTGGCAAAAATTAAGCGCGGCAATTCTAACAGCGCAGGCAAACGTTTGCGAGTCCCATCTCATGCTGCCTTTGCATAGCCTCAGATTTTCGCCAATCCTTAGATGACGCAGGCTATTGACCGATGACATATGGCGCAGCGGCGAAAAGGCGGTATAATCCGGCGATTTTTTTTTAGCTCAACTCAATTCCGGGAGAACAATCATGAAGATCGTGGAAGTCAAACACCCGCTGGTCAAACATAAACTGGGCCTGATGCGTGAGCATGATATCAGCACCAAGCGTTTCCGCGAGCTGGCCTCGGAAGTGGGCAGCTTGCTGACCTATGAAGCCACCGCCGATCTGGAAACCGAGCGCGTCACGATTGAAGGCTGGAATGGTCCGGTTGAAATCGATCAGATCAAAGGTAAAAAAATCACTGTAGTTCCGATTCTGCGTGCTGGCCTCGGCATGATGGAAGGTGTGCTCGAGCACGTGCCAAGCGCGCGCATCAGCGTGGTTGGCGTGTATCGTGATGAAGAGACGCTGGAGCCGGTACCGTATTTCCAGAAGCTGGTGTCGAACATTGAAGAGCGCCTGGCGCTGGTGGTCGACCCGATGCTGGCAACCGGTGGTTCAATGATCGCCACTATCGATCTGCTGAAGAAAGCCGGTTGTACCAGCATTAAAGTGCTGGTGCTGGTGGCCGCACCTGAAGGTATTGCCGCGCTGGAGAAAGCGCATCCGGATGTGGAGCTCTACACCGCATCTATCGATCAGGGATTGAACGAGAAGGGCTACATCATTCCTGGACTCGGCGATGCCGGGGACAAGATTTTCGGAACCAAATAAAAGAAACCAGCCGGCCAGAGAGTCGGCTTTTTTTGGCAAAAACACAACATTGTCATCCTCGAGTTATTTGAGCCAGGGCAAGGCGGCAAACGAGTTCATCCCGATGAGCTTACTTAAGTAAGTGATTCGGGTGAACGAGAGCAGCCAACGCAGCCATGGCTCGAAGAACGAAGAGGATAGGGGATAATAATGACTCGTCGCGCTATTGGTGTGAGCGAACGCCCACCGCTTTTACAAACCATTCCACTCAGCTTGCAGCATCTGTTCGCCATGTTCGGCGCAACCGTGCTGGTGCCGATTCTGTTCCACATCAACCCGGCCACGGTGTTGCTGTTTAACGGCGTTGGAACACTGCTCTATCTGTTTATCTGTAAAGGCAAAATCCCGGCTTATCTCGGTTCGAGCTTTGCCTTTATTTCACCAGTGCTGCTGCTGTTGCCGCTGGGTTACGAAGTGGCGCTGGGCGGCTTTATTCTCTGCGGTTTGCTGTTCTGCATTGTGGCGCTGATCGTCAAGAAAGCCGGAACCGGCTGGCTTGACGTGATGTTCCCACCGGCGGCGATGGGCGCGATTGTCGCGGTTATCGGTCTGGAACTGGCGGGCGTAGCGGCGAATATGGCCGGTTTGCTGCCCGCTGATGGCACATCGCCAGACAGCAAAACCGTGATCATCTCAATGGTGACGCTGGCGGTGACCGTGTTTGGTTCGGTGCTGTTCCGTGGTTTCCTCGCCATCATCCCGATTTTGGTCGGTGTATTGGTGGGCTATGCGCTCTCTTACATGATGGGCATTGTCGACTGGACCGCGGTTGAAAATGCACCGTGGTTTGCGTTGCCAACCTTCTACACGCCGCGTTTTGAGTGGGTAGCGATGCTGACCATTCTGCCAGCCGCGCTGGTGGTGATTGCCGAGCACGTGGGTCACTTAGTGGTTACCGCCAACATCGTGAAGAAAGATCTGATCCGCGATCCGGGCCTGCATCGCTCGATGTTCGCCAACGGTTTATCCACCATGATCTCCGGCTTCTTCGGCTCCACGCCGAACACCACTTACGGCGAGAACATCGGCGTAATGGCGATTACCCGCGTCTACAGCACCTGGGTAATTGGCGGCGCGGCGATCTTTGCCATTCTGCTCTCCTGCGTCGGCAAACTGGCGGCGGCGATTCAGGCGGTTCCCGTGCCGGTGATGGGCGGCGTTTCGCTGCTGCTGTACGGCGTGATCGGCGCATCCGGTATTCGTGTATTGATCGAATCTAAAGTGGATTACAACAAAGCGCAGAACCTGATCCTGACCTCGGTGATCCTGATCATCGGCGTGAGCGGTGCCAAAGTGCATATCGGTGCGGCCGAGCTGAAAGGCATGGCGCTGGCAACCATCGTTGGCGTTGGCCTGGCTTTGATCTTCCGTTTAATCAGCGTATTACGTCCGGAAGAAGTAGTGCTGGACGCTGAAGAGAAGCGCGAAAGTTAAGGCTGCAAGCCGGGCAGGGAAGCCCGGTTCATCTCCGGCAAAGATCGTGATAAACTTGCGCGGTTTTCTGCCCGCTCATCCGTTGAGGTACTTCTGAACACGCCGGCACAGCTCTCATTGCCACTCTATTTACCCGATGATGAAACCTTCGCCAGTTTCTGGCCGGGGGAAAACACGTCTCTGCTGGCGGCGCTGCAAGGCGCACTCTCTCAGCAACACGGTAGCTATCTCTATTTCTGGTCGCGCGAAGGCGGTGGCCGCAGTCATCTGCTGCACGCAGCCTGTGCGGAACTCTCGGCGCGCAGCGAAGCGGTGGGCTATGTGCCGCTGGATAAGCGCACGTGGTTTGTGCCGGAAGTACTGGAAGGCATGGAGAATCTGGCGCTGGTGTGCATCGATAATATCGAATGCATCGCGGGCGATCCTGAGTGGGAAATGGCGATCTTTGATCTCTACAATCGCATCCTGGAAATCGGTAAAACGCGTTTGCTGATCACCGGCGATCGACCGCCGCGTCAGCTAAATCTCGGCTTACCGGATCTGGCTTCACGCCTCGATTGGGGACAGATTTACCGTTTGCAGCCGCTCTCGGATGACGACAAATTACAGGCGATGCAGTTGCGTGCTGGACTGCGTGGTTTTGAGTTGCCAGAAGATGTCGGGCGCTTCCTGCTGAAACGCCTCGACCGTGAGATGCGTACGCTGTTTGATACGCTGGATCGTCTTGATCGCGCCTCCATCAGCGCCCAACGCAAACTCACCATTCCCTTTGTTAAAGAAGCGCTTGAGCTTTAGATAATCTCCAGCACCGCTTCTGGCGGACGGCCAATGCGTGCCTGTTTGCCATTGATCACGATTGGGCGTTCGATCAGTTTCGGATGATCCACCATCGCCTGCAGCAGCTGATCCTCGCTTAACTCGCTATTCGCTAAAGCCAGCTCTTTATACAGATCCTCTTTGCGGCGCATCAGTTCGCGTGCGCTGTGCATGCCGAGCTGTTGCAGCAGGCGCTGTAGCGTTGGCACATCGGGCGGCGTTTCAAGATAGAGCACCACTTCAGGTTCGATACCTTTCTCATGTAACAACGCCAGCGTCTCGCGGCTCTTGCTGCAGCGCGGGTTGTGATAAATGCTGACCATCTTCTTATCCTTTTTGATAAACCTTAAAACGCTTCTGCAGTTCACGGAACTGGTCGATACGTGCGTCATAGCGCGCTTGTTTCAGGCTGCCGAGCGGCACCTGCGCGCTGGCGCTGCTCAAGGTAGAGATCGCCTGATCAAGCTGCCCATTCAGCGCCAAACCTTCAGCGCGCGCCGAGAGTTCTTCATCCCGCAAACCCTGCGCCGCCGAAGCCTGCGCCAGCAGATCAAAGGCGTTAACATCATCCGGATGCGCAAAGGTATAGCGATTGAGGATGCGGCTGGCGTTGGCCGGCTGTTTCGCTTCGACATAGGCATTAGCCAGGTTCAGTTGCAGCACCGGATTGGTGCTGCTGCCTTTGGCGCTGGTCAGCATGGCAATCGCCTGCTGCGGCTGATTCAGGCCGATGTCGATGTCGGTCATGATATCGAGGAACCAGACGTTATCCGGCTGCTTCGCCAGCAGCGGAGCGATCACGCGTTTGGCGCTATCAAAGCTTTTAGCCTGCAGGAACTGCACCGCTTTGCCGTACTGCGCCGCCTGCTGCTCGCGCACGTTGCCTTTGGCGTATTCGTTCAGCAGATCATCGGTCAGCTGATTGCGGCCTGTGGCGTACATGCCGAGCGAACGCACTTTCGCCATGTAGAAATCCTGCGACGACTGCACCACCACCGGACGCATCTGGTTGGCGCGGTTACGCGCATCGGCCAGTCGACTGTCGGGTAACGGGTGCGTCAGCAAAATTTCCGGTGGTTTGGAGGAGAAGCGGCTCTGATCCGCCAGCTTCTGCAGGAAAGTCGGCATCGCTTGCGGATCGAATCCGGCGCGTTGCAGCACCTGAATACCGATGCGGTCGGCTTCCTGTTCGTTGCCTTGGGTAAAGCTGATAATGCCTTGCTGTGCGCCCGCCAGCGTACCGGTCAGCGCCGCCATGCCCGCTTGCGGACTGGCCATCGCCAGCAGAATCGACCCCAATGCGCCGACCCAGGTCAGCGGCGCATTACGACGCTGCTCTTCCATGGCGCGCGCCAGATGGCGCTGCGTGACGTGCGAGATTTCGTGCGCCATCACCGATGCCAGCTGGCTTTCGTTATCGGTGTAGCGGAACAGCGATGAATGCAGCACCACGTTGCCGCCAAAGAAGGCGAAGGCGTTGAGTTCATCGTTCTGGATCAAAAAGAAGTGGAACGGCGTGCGTACCGAGTTGGCATGTGCCACCAGACGCTGACCGAGCTCATTAATATATTGATTCAACAGCGGATCGTTAATCAGAGGCGCACTGGCGCGCAGCTGGCGCACGTAGAAGTCGCCCATCTGCAATTCCTGATTAATCGAGAGCGTCGAACCTGCTGTGGTGCCCATGTCGGGCAGCGTATCACTGACGTCAGCGCGCGCACTCAGCGCCGGCGTCAGCAGCAGCGTAGGAATAAGGGCCGCCAGCAATGATTTTTTCAACCGGTTAAACATGCCTTGATCCTGTAAAAGTCACCCGAAATTGGACAGGTAAGTGGTTCAAATGTTCTGCACTATTTTCCCTTTGCGTAACGCGCTCTATCTTAACCAGACTGCGGCAACAAGCAAACGACGAAGCTTGATGGGGTATAAATGAAGAAATGGTTACAGCACGACGAAATTGCAGCAAAAAATTGAATAGGCCGCAGCGAGATAAACAGGCTTCTTCACCCGTAAAAGTTAAAGTTACGTAAAGTTGCTCAAAATTATTGAGCCTGGCATGAACTTTTCCAGGTTTACTCTGAAAAGAAGAGGCAAATCAGCGCGGTTGGCCCGCTTTATCCATCAGTGATTTTAATCGTGATTATGGTGTTAAGGGCATTTTGCACAGTAATTATTGGACAGATTTTAAACGTACGTAAACTTATCCATTCTGGATTATGACCACAATTTCACGTCCACTCTTTTCTCAACTCCTGACAAAGCGTCAATCGAAAGCCTTTTTCAATTAACCCTGCTAATTATTTTGCACGCAACCATTCAGCCGGACAGCCCGTCACTACAGGACTTTTGCCCTGCTCACGCTGTGGTATAGATAAAGCACTTTATTCAAACGGACTGTGAATTGACGCGCAGTGCATGCCGGAGAGTTTTTATGCGTTCTGTAGTCTCATACGCCCTTATCGCGATTGTCGGAGGCTTTGTTGGCGCCACCGTGAGCAAAGGTGATGACTTATATCAGCGTGTTGTCAGCCATTTTTCTGCCGAACCTACCGATCCCGACGGTTTCTGGAGCACGCCCGCCGTCGACGGCTACGGCAAAATCCATTACGAGCCGGATGCCGCCTTCAAACCGGTGGTCGGTTTAAGCAACAAAGTGGTGTTCCAAATCACCAAAAGTGAAGGAGAGATGACGCGACCAAATCTTGGACTCGAACGTGTTGCGCGCGTGGTCAATCTCTATATCGCTTCGGGCGTACCGGCCGACGACCTGCACTTTGTGGTGTCGGTTACCGGTGATGCCACGCCAGCGATGCTGGATAACGCGCATTTCCAGCAGTTCTACAAAGCGGGCAACCCTAATCTGGCGCTGATTGGTGCGCTGAATAAGTTGGGCGTGAAAGTTTCAGTGTGCGATCAGTCGGTGGCGTTCCATCACTTCCCGAAAGAGTGGATTGACCAATCGGTGATTCATGCACTCTCCAGCCCGACTACCGTGTCGACGCTGGAAAATCAGGGTTATGCACTCTTACAGATGTAAATCTCAGGCACAGGAGAAGTGAAATGCGTCCAGCATCCTATATCGTTATTGCGGCCCTGGCAGGTTTTGTCGGCGGCAATGTATTGCAACTGCCCGATTTGGTCGACAAGGTCAGCGATAAATTCGCCGACAAGAAAACCGAACCGGCTGATTTCTGGAGCACGCCGGCGATCGACGGTTACGGCAAAATCCACTTTGTGAATGTGCCGGACTACAATCCGGCCACCACGCCGGGGTTGAGCAATAAAATCGTCTTCCAGATCAACCGTAATGAAGGGGATATTCATCAGGCCAACCTCGGGCTGGAGCGTGTGGCGCGCGTCACTAACCTCTATTACGCGGCGGGCGTACCGCTCGATCAGCTGAAGTTTGTGGTGTCGATCAACAGCGATGCGGTTCCTGCTGCGCTGAACAACGATCAGTTTCGCAAAGCGTACGGCACCGATAACCCGAATCTCAAGCTGATTGATGAGCTGAGAAAAGCCGGCGTGAAGGTGACCATTTGCGATCAATCGGTGGCTTTCCATCAGCTGGAACGTGACTGGATCGATACGCGCGTTACTCATACGCTGTCGAGCGGCACCACCGTGGCGTCGCTGCAAAACGAAGGTTATGCCTTCCTGATGTTGTAATGCCTGCCTGACAGCAGTTCGCGCTGCTGTCATCTCGCTGTCATTTATCCGCGATGTTGCTGTCACAGTTCGCCGCTAGTTTAAGCGCCAATGAGATCGATCTCATTGGCACTTTACGAGGCGAACATGTCCGATTTAATCAGCGTGGCCAAACTGGCTGGCGTTTCTCGCGCCACCGCTGCACGCGCATTCTCTGATCCGCATCTGCTGCGTGCTGACACGCTGGAAAAAGTGTTGAGCGCCTCCGAGCAGCTCGGCTTTCGCCCTAATCACATTGCCCGCCAACTGCGTACCCAGAGTTCAACCACCTTCGGCGTGCTGCTGCCGTCGCTGCTCAATCCGATCTTCGCCCGCCAACTGCAAGCGATGGAGCGTCAGGCGCGTGCTGCCGGTTACGGCCTGTTGGTGGCAACCAGCGATTATCAGCCAGAACGTGAAGCGGCCATTGTCGAGCACATGCTGAATCAGCGCGTGGCCGGTTTGGTTCTCACCGTTGCCGACGCCGATAACAGCGCCATCCTGCATACGCTGCATCAAGCCAGCATGCCGTTTGTCCTGACGCACAACGTGCCGCAGGAAACCCACTGGCCCGCCATTTGCGTCGATAACCGCCAGGCGATGCAAGAAGCCACTCAACATCTGCTGAATCTCGGTCATCGCCACATCGGTATGGTGGCCGGGCCGATGCTGCAATCGGATCGCGCGCGTCTACGCTATCAAGGCTATTGCGATGCAATGCAACAAGCCGGACTCGCCGCGCTGCCGGTCATTGAAATGCCCAGCCATACCCAATCTGATTTCGCGCTGCTGCAGCCGCAGCTGCAAGGCGATATGCCGCTGAGCGCGGTGATTTGTACTAACGATCTGCTCGCCATCAGCCTGATTGGTGCGGCGGCGCGCGCCGGCGTGCGCATTCCGCAGCAGCTGTCGGTAATGGGATTTGATGGCATCGATATCGGCGAGCAAATCGCACCGTCGCTGGCGAGCGTAACGCAGCCCGCCGACATGCTCGGCGCGGGTGCCATCGACATGCTTTTACAACAAGCCAGCCGCGGTACCCGCGTACTGGCGCATCGGTTGCGCAGCGGCGAAAGCATCGCTGCGCCAGCAATCGCTTTTTCTTCAATTGCCAACATCAGGGAACCATCATGAAAAAAGTCACCATCATTGCCGGGGCGCTCGCACTGACCGCCGGCTCGCTGTTCAGTTCGCTGGCGCAGGCCGCCGATACGGCGATCTGCTACAACTGTCCTCCCGAGTGGGCGGATTGGGGAACCCAGCTTAACGCCATTGCCAAAGACACCGGGATTCAAGTGCCGCAGGACAACAAAAACTCCGGCCAGGCGCTGGCGCAAATGGTGGCGGAGAAGGGCAATCCGGTGGCAGATGTGGTTTATTACGGCGTCAGTTTTGGCATCCAGGCGGACAGCGCCGGTGTCATCAGCAGCTATAAGCCCGCGCATTGGGACGAAATCCCAGCCGGAATGAAAGATCCCGACGGCAAATGGGTGGCGCTGCACTCCGGCACCATGGGCTTTATGGTTAACGTTGATGCGCTGGGCGGCGCGCCGGTGCCGCAATCCTGGGACGATCTGCTGAAGCCTGAATACAAAGGCATGATCGGCTACCTCGATCCGGCTAGCGCCTTTGTCGGTTACGTGGCGGCCGTGGCGGTCAACCAGGCGAAGGGCGGCAACATGCAGGACTTCACACCCGCGCTGACATGGTTCAAAAAACTC
>NZ_DAMBSA010000189.1:0-8648 GCF_032054795.1 Pantoea sp. CTOTU49201 | reverse complement strand
ATCTGATGGCGATGTCGGTGTTAAGCGGCCTGGCGCTGCTGCGCAGCCAGAAGCGCGTTTCTTAAGGGTTTCAGGTGCGCATGGATGCGCACCTGAACATGGATCATTAGGAGAACTGCAAATACGCCACGTGCGTCTGCAAGAACTCTTCCAAACCGTGACGGCCATCGGCACCGCCAATACCCGATTTACGCCAGCCCGCATGGAAACCTTGCATCGCCTCGAAATTCTCGCGGTTGATATAGGTTTCGCCAAACTTCAACTTACGCAGGGCAACCATCGCGGTGTTGAGGTTCTGGGTGTAAATCGATGAAGTCAGACCGTATTCACAGTCATTTGCCAGCGCTACGGCTTCATCAAGGGTCTTAAAGGTCATCACTGGTAGCACCGGACCAAAAATCTCCTGCTGCATGATCTCCATATCCTGACGCACGCCCGTGATGATAGTTGGCTCAAAATAGAAGCCTTTGCTGCCTGCACGCTTGCCGCCCAGCACCACTTTGCCGCCATCCGCGACCGCGTTCGCCACTTTCTGCTCAACGCGCTCCAGCGCGGCCGCCGTGATCAGCGGACCCATATCAATATCATTCTGCTCAGCCGGATTACCGAACTTCACCTGCTGCATGGCGGTAGTCAGGGCGCTGATAAAGCGGTCGTAAATGCCTTCCTGCACGTAAACACGTTCTGCGCAGTTACACACTTGTCCGGTGTTGATCACGCGGGAGCTGACGATTGCTTTAACCGCCAGATCGAGATCGGCATCATCCATTACGATGGCCGGCGCTTTTCCGCCCAGCTCCAGCGAGACTTTGGTGACGTTTTTCGCCGCAGCTTCCATAGTGGCGATACCGGCGTTGACGCTGCCGGTCAAACTGACCAGTCCAACTTTCGGGTTGCCTGCCAGTTCCTGACCAATCTCCGGGCCATAGCCATAAACAAAGTTGATCACACCTTTTGGCAAACCAATTTCATGGATGATTTGCGCAAAAATTGCCGCATTGTTAGGAGTGAGCTCACTTGGCTTGATAACAATGGTATTGCCGGTTACCAGTGTAGGCGCGGCTTTACGTGCAATCAGGAAGAAGGGGAAGTTCCACGGCAGAATACCGGTGGTGACGCCAATGGCTTTCTTGAACACAAAGATGTTTTCGTTGGGACGATCGCTGTTAATGATCTCGCCATCATAACGGCGTGCCCATTCGGCCATGTACTCAAGATAATCGGCGGTAAACAGCACTTCGGTTTGCGCCAGTACCTGGGTTTTGCCGCCTTCGGCGACGATAGTGGCGGTGAGTTCCGGCTCACGCTGACGAATAGCGACGGCAATTTTGCGCAGCCAGTTGCCGCGCTCAACCGCGGGGAGCGCTTCCCAACCCGGCTGCGCCACTTCAGCAGCGTCGATGGCTTGCGCGGCATCGTGTTTACTGCCTTCCGGCACGCGCGACAATAACGCCTCTGTTGCCGGGTTAATCACTTCTATCCACTTGTCATTCTGATCGGCAACAAACGCGCCATTAATGTAATGTTGATGGTGTGTTGTCATGTGCAGGTTCTCCGCGATCGGTTTCGTTAAAGATTTGTGAAGTGCAGAGTGAAACAGATTGCGGTATTGCACCTTTTTGCTATTGCCAATGCGACTTGAGGGGTGGCAAAGAAGGGAAGAACAGCACGACAGACGCAGCATTCCTGGCGAAATGCCGCGCTTTCAGCGGCTTAGAAGCGATTCAACGTATGTTAAATAAATGTCAGGAACCCGGCATCGCCGCGCCGCTGGCAATAAACCACGCCAAAAAACTGACGCCAGCAATGATGATGGCAATAGGGAAAAGCAGTCCGATTTTCATAGTCATCCCGAGAGTTAAGCGATCTGCACGATCGCGCGATGGGTTTTCATCATACTGAACAGCTGGAATTGCGTGGCGTCATCGACCTGACGCAGATGCTCACCTTTCTGATAATGAATCGCATGAATGTGACCCAGCTGGCGCCACACCACAATCACCGACGCCAGCAGGGCGCAATTCTCTTCGCTCTGCACGCAATCCAGCGTGGCGTAGTGCGTCTCATCCAATCCATTAATAAAGACGTTAAGCGCCTGCGCCGGCACGATGGCGCGGATGTCATCCAGCATCACGCGGCTCACTGATTGTGACAGCAGTAGCCGCAATCTCTTGGTATTCATCTCAATCCTTCGTCCTGATGATTTTCCCAACGTTATACGGATTAAACGCCTGCGGGGAAAGTCTGGTGCGCGGCTTTGTGTGACTGCCATGTTAACTGTTGCAGTGGCAGTGAATCAAAAACTGTGCTGATCGACACAGCACAATAGGAAAATATGCTGAATAATAAGCGACTTATAAAAAACACCTCGTGACCTACCTGCAAATGCGATTTTGTGATCCTTATGTTGACGACCCACCGAATTTTGCCAGCAACCTCCGCTTTCCGGCAGCCATCCAAAGGCTGACGAAAAGCTGCCCGCCGTAGACTGCCGGTAATCGGGAGACCGCCGGTTTCCTGTTGGCCTCAACCTTACGAAGGAATAACAATGAACAGTGCCATCATTGCAGGTATTTTCTGGCATCTGGTGGGTGCCGCCAGTGCCGCCTGTTTTTATGCTCCATTTAAGCAGGTGAAAAAGTGGTCCTGGGAAACGATGTGGTCGGTGGGCGGCATTATGTCGTGGCTGATTCTTCCCTGGGCAGTCAGTGCGGTATTACTGCCGAACTTCTGGGCGTATTACGGCAGCTTTAGTTTCTCTCAACTCATGCCGGTGTTTCTGTTTGGTGCCATGTGGGGCATCGGAAACATCAACTACGGTTTGACCATGCGCTACCTCGGTATGTCGATGGGCATCGGGATTGCCATTGGTATCACCTTAGTGGTGGGCACCTTAATGACGCCGCTGCTGCAGGGACGCTTTGTTGAGCTATTTAACTCTACCGGTGGACGTATGACGCTGCTCGGCGTGTTTGTTGCGTTGATTGGTGTGGCGATTGTTTCACGTGCCGGCCTGTTAAAAGAGCGGGCGCTGGGCATCAACGCCGAAGAGTTCAACCTCAAGAAAGGGCTGATTCTGGCCGTAATGTGCGGCATCTTCTCGGCTGGCATGTCGTTTGCGATGGATGCCGCCAAGCCGATGCATGAAGCCGCAGCCAATCTGGGTATCAATCCGTTGTATGTGGCCTTGCCAAGCTATGTGGTGATCATGGGCGGCGGTGCATTAGTCAATCTGGCTTATTGCTTCATCCGTCTGGCGGTAAAAACCGATCTCTCAGTACGCCGCGATTTCTCCGTCGCCAAACCGATGCTGCTGGCCAATATCGCATTTGCCGTGCTCGGCGGCACCATGTGGTATCTGCAGTTCTTCTTCTACGCCTGGGGTCACGCCAAAATTCCAGCACAGTATGACTTTGTCAGCTGGATGCTGCATATGAGTCTCTACGTACTGTGTGGTGGTTTGGTTGGTCTGGTGCTGAAAGAGTGGAAGTCAGCGGGGCAACGTCCGGTGCGCGTGCTGTCACTGGGTTGTGTGGTGATTATCATTGCCGCCAACATTGTCGGCTTAGGATTAGCAAACTAATAAAAAGCCTGACGCACATCTCGCGTCAGGCTTTAACTTTCTCAGATGAGAGTTCGCGATGCGGCAGGAAGCGCTGCCGCCACGCACTCGGCGTTAAACCGGTTTCCCGCGTAAACACCACCGAAAAGTAGTTACTGTCATCGAAGCCGCAACGTGCGGCTACTTCACTGATTAAGCAATCTTGCGTCCGCAGCAGATACTTCGCCTGGCACAGCTGAAGCTGCCGCAAATAGTGTCCCACGGTCATACCGGTCTGCTGGCGAAACAGCTGTTTTAACGCGCGCTCGCTTAACTGATTCTGCTGGCAAAACACCGCCAAATCGAATGGACGACTGATGGCACCTTGCAGCGCCGACATCAGTAGATCCAGTTGCTCACCTTCAGGCAATGCCCAGGGCCGATCGGCAGCATAACCGTGACGGCGCAAAATTAGCGCGAGTTGCAAAAACAGCGCTTCGGAGAGTTGAATCGATAGCGAATCACTTTTGCGGCTCTCGCGCTCAAGTTGGCTAATCACGCCACGTGCTAACGCCATCCCGCGTGTGGTCAAACGCCAGCAGCCCGGCGAATCTTCTTCTTGCGGCGGCAGCAACTGGTTCCAGTCAAGGCCAAGGCGAAAGCGATCGCGGCAGTAAAGAATGTTATCCAGCGCCAGGTCGTTGACGCTGTCGTAGCTGTGGCAGTCGCTATCGTGAATGTAAAAAACGTCGCCGCAGGTTATCAACCATGGACGATCGTTCAACACATGCAGGCCGTTACCGCGCCAGACGATAACGATTTCACTGAATTCATGACGGTGCGGAGGGAAGGAGGGCTGCGGCATGCGCTCGGCCACAGCAATCGGCAGATTGGTGGCCGGAAAATAGTCTTCGCGCGTTAAGATCAGCGACATGAGGAAACGCTCCAGTTATAGCATCTGCTGGCGCTCCGCTCGGGGCGCGCAGCCAAATTCTCGCCGGAACAGTGTGGAGAAATGGTTGCTGTCACCAAATCCGCACTGGTAGGCAATGTCTGTTATGCGCATATCGCTATGACGCAGTAAATGCCGCGCCTGTAACAGGCGAAGCCGATTCAGGTAACGCTGCGGTGTATTGCCGGTTTGCTGCTTCATCTGGCGGTGCAGAGTGCGCAGCGACAATGAAAAACGATCGGCTAAGGCATCCCACACAATCTCTTCACTGTAGTGCTCATTGAGCCAGTCGAGCAACCGATGCAAGCGTGCTTCCTGATCCTGTGATTGATCGTTGTGAGCCGCTTCGCGCAACAACACCAACAGTTGCAGAAAAAGTTGCTCCTGACGTGCGTGCCGTTCCAGCGACCACGCATCTTGCTGCTTCATCTGCGTAACGATTTGCAGCGCCTGCGCCATCACTTTGTGATTGATGCGCCAGTGCGATGCGTAGTGATCCTCTTCTTCGCGCGGCAGAAGATCCTGCAAACCCGAGAGAAAACGGAAAGCCGCCGGACTGCGATACAGCACGTTGGTCAGACACAAATTTTCCGTTTGCTCATAAAGATGGCGATCGTGATCGCGCACGAAGCACACGCATCCTGCGGATAAAGCCTGTGGCTGACCGTTAAACACATGAATACCAGAACCTTGTTCCACTAACACAATTTCATGGAAATCATGATGGTGCTCCGGGAATGCCTGCTGTGGCACGCGCGGCTCAATGGCGATGGCGTAATTCCCTTCCGGGAAGAAATCTGCGCTATGTAGAACGGTCATGATTCGCCTCTTTATTTACTCAACTGTTGCCGAGTCTACGCAGGCGCCCCGCACCTTACCTTGAATTTTCACCTTAGTGACGCAGGAAAATGGCTAATTTTTCAAGATCTCACCAGCGATTGACGGAAATGCGGCAAGGCTCACATCTCTCTCCTTATGTGGTTCTGTGAGCTTTCTCACGAACTTCTTTGTTAGCGTGCCAGCGACTATTACGCACTGGCAGTAAGGGGAAGGTGGCAAAAAGCAGAGATTTCTAATCTGTAGTCATCTCATCACAGGAAGAACACGCCATGAGTATGCGTAACATTGTTGCCATTGATTTAGGCGCATCCAGCGGGCGCGTGATGCTCGCACAATGGAGTTCAGCGAATCAGCAGATCAGCCTGCGCGAAGTCCGTCGCTTCACCAATCAGCGTGTGCGCCGTGCAGATTATGATTGTTGGGATTTGGATCGACTGGAGCAGGAGATTCGTTTAGGACTGGCTCAGTTAGATGATGAAGGCATCGTGCCGGACAGCATCGGTATTGATACCTGGGGCGTTGATTTGGTGTTACTGGATGCCAACGGTGAGCGCGTCGGCGAGGCGGTAAGCTATCGCGACAAGCGCACGGAAGGGCATATGGCTCAGGCCATTAATGCTCTCGGCAAAGGTGCGATCTATCAGCGCACCGGTATTCAGTTCTTGCCTTTCAACACGCTCTATCAACTGCACGCGCTGCATCAACAACAGCCAGATTGGCAGGAAAAAGTGCAGCATGCGCTGATGATTCCAGACTATCTGCACTATCGCCTTACGGGCCAGATGAACTGGGAATACACCAACGCCACCACCACACAATTGCTCAATATTCACAGCGGCGAATGGGACAGTGATTTGCTTGCCTGGGCTGGCGTGCCGGCTAAATGGTTCGGCAAACCAACGTCGCCAGGCAATACCGTTGGTTACTGGACCAGCGCCAGTGGCAACCACATTCCGGTGATCGCGGTAGCGACACACGACACGGCGAGTGCGGTTTTGGCCACGCCGTTAATGCAGGATGATGCCGCTTACCTCAGCTCGGGAACCTGGTCGCTGATGGGGATCGAGAGTTTGCAGCCTTGTGTCAGCACGGCGGCGCTCAATGCCAACATAACCAATGAAGGTGGGGCAGAAGGCTACCGTGTTCTGAAAAACATTATGGGTTTGTGGCTGCTGCAACGTGTCTGCACCGAGCTGCACATTACCGATCTGTGCTCGCTGATCAAAGAAGCTGAAAAAGAACCCGTTTGTCGTGCGCTGGTTAACCCCAATCACAGTCGTTTTATCAATCCAGACAGCATGGTTCAGGAGATTCAGAACGCCTGCGCCGAACAGAACATGCCCGTTCCGCAGACGCCTGCCGCGCTGGCCCGCACCATCTTTGACAGTCTGGCCTTGCTCTATCGCCAGGTGATTGGCGAACTCGGCACATTACGCGCTGCACCGCTGCGTCAGCTGCATGTGGTGGGTGGCGGCAGTCAAAACCCGCTGTTAAACCAATTGTGTGCCGATGCCTGCGAGTTGCCGGTATTGGCCGGGCCGATTGAAGCCTCGACGCTTGGTAACGTTGGCTGCCAACTCATTGCTTTGGGCGAATTGCGTGACGTCAGCGATTTACGCCGCTGCATTAGCCAAAACTTCCCGTTAGAAAAATTTGAACCGTTGAACAACAGCGCCTTCGCTGCCCATCAGGCACGCTTTGCCGCGCTCAGCCAACCTGCTAAGGAACTTGCATATGACTAAGCTGATTGAACAGGCCTTCGAACTGGCCAGACAACGCTACGCTGCCATCGGTGTAGATGTGGAACAGGTAATGGCACAGCTGGATGGCATTCCGGTCTCGATGCACTGCTGGCAAGGCGATGACGTGCGCGGCTTCGAAAATCCGAACGGTGAACTGACCGGCGGTATTCAGGCTACCGGTAACTATCCGGGCCGCGCGCGTAATGCTGATGAGCTGCGCTCAGATGTTGAAAAAGCGATGTCACTCATTCCTGGTGCCAAGCGCCTCAACCTGCATGCGATCTATCTGGAGAGCGATAAGCCGGTTGATCGTGATGCGATTGAACCGAAACACTTCAGCAACTGGGTGGAATGGGCGAAGACGCACAAGTTGGGCCTCGACTTTAATCCAAGCTGCTTCTCCCACCCACTGAGCGCCGATGGCTTTACCTTGTCACACGCCGACAAAGGGATTCGTCAGTTCTGGATCGACCACTGCAAGGCCAGCCGACGCATCTCGGCGCACTTTGGTGAGCAACTGGGTACCGCATCCGTCATGAACATCTGGGTGCCGGACGGCATGAAAGACCTCACCGTTGATCGCCTCGCACCACGTCAACGCCTGGCAAGTGCGCTTGATGACGTAATCAGTGAAAAGCTCAACCCCGCGCATCACATCGATGCGGTAGAGAGCAAACTGTTTGGTATCGGTGCAGAAAGCTACACCGTGGGCTCCAATGAGTTCTGCCTGGGTTATGCCAGCAGCCGCCAGACCGCACTAACGCTGGATGCCGGCCACTTCCACCCAACCGAAGTTATTTCCGACAAGATCTCCACTGCGATGCTTTATGTGCCGCGTCTGCTGCTGCACGTAAGCCGTCCGGTGCGCTGGGACAGTGACCACGTGGTGATTCTAGACGATGAAACCCAGGCTATCGCCACCGAGATCGCGCGCCACAAGCTGTTCGACAAGGTGCATATCGGTCTCGACTTCTTTGATGCGTCTATCAACCGCATCGCGGCGTGGGTAATTGGTACACGCAATGCCAAAAAAGCACTGCTACGCGCACTGCTGGAACCTACCGATCAGTTACGCAAGCTGGAGAACGAAGGGGATTACACCGGTCGCCTGGCGATGCTGGAAGAACAAAAATCGTTGCCGTGGCAAGCGGTGTGGGAAGCCTGGTGCCTGCGCCACGATGTCCCTGCTGATGCCAGCTGGCTGAGCGAAGTCCGTCATTATGAACAACATACACTGCGTCAACGTTAAGGGACACACTATGCAAAATATTCTCTCTTCCGCTTTTGTTCAGGGAATGGTTAAAGCGACCAGCGACATGTGGTTGAAGGGCTGGGATGAACGTAATGGCGGCAACGTCAGCTTACGTTTACTGCCGGAAGAAGTTAAAGATTTCGCCGGTGATTTCTATGCTGAGCCGCGCTGTATTGAGCTGACCAAACCTGCTCCAGCGCTGGCCAATGATTGGTTCCTGGTCACCGGATCAGGTAAGTTTTTCCGTAACGTACAGATCGACCCGGCCGATTGTCTGGCGCTGTTGCAGGTCGATGACAAAGGCTTGTCATACAAAATCCA
>NZ_DAMBSA010000188.1:0-8663 GCF_032054795.1 Pantoea sp. CTOTU49201 | reverse complement strand
GGCGGCACGCGTTGCGGCAACTTCGTGGGATCGCACCGCTGAAGAGATGCAGGCGCATATCGTGGCGCTGACGAAACGCCCGATTTCCCAGCCCGACGTGGCCGCCGCCCGTCCACCAGTGCAGGCGCACAATACTGTTGAGTGCTTGATTCTCGGCGCCGGACCAACCGGATTGAGCGCCGGTTATCACTACGGCGCGGGTGCGGTGGTGCTGGAGAAAAATGCCAGCGTGGGCGGCTGGTGCCGTTCGGTTGAGGATCAGGGATTCACCTTCGATCATGCCGGCCACATTATGTTCTCCAACGATCCTTACGTGTTGCGTTTGTACGACATCCTGCTGGGCGACAATCAGCACTGGCAAACGCGTGAAGCCTGGGTTTACAGCCATGATGTTTACACCCGCTATCCGTTCCAGTCGGCGCTGCACGGTTTGCCCGCCGAGGTGATTGGCGAGTGCGTGTTGGGCGCGATTGAAGCGCGCTATGCGTCGCCTCCCGCTTTGCAGGCAGTCGCCACCGAAGCGCGTCGTGATTGCTGCGCCGATGGCGCCATCCCGGATGGTGAAAGTCTGGCCTGTCAGCCGGAGAGCGAAGATTTTGAGAGCTTTATTTTCCGTACCTGGGGCAAAGGCATCGCTCGACATTTCGCCCTGCCGTATAACCAGAAACTGTGGAAAACTCCGCTGGTGAATATGGAAACCTCTTGGCTCGGCGGACGCGTGCCGCTGCCGGATTTAGAGCAGATCATCTCCGGCGCACTGGCGCCGCTGGATAAACCGGTCGGTCCCAACGCGCGCTTTGGCTATCCGCTGCGCGGCGGTTTTCAGGCGCTGATGGAAGGATTTCTGCCCCATCTGAATTGCGCGCTGGAGATGGAGGCGGACGTCAGCGAGATCCAGCCGCTTCAACGGCGCGTGCTGTTGAGTGATGGTCGACAGTTTCAATATGACCAGATGATCAGCACTTTGCCGCTGCCTGAACTCGTGCGATTGATGGGCAGCTTTGCTCCGGAGGCGGTGCAGAAAGCAGCGAAGCAACTGCGCCATATCTCGGTGCGCTGCGTTAATCTGGGCATTGGCCGCGCCAATATCAGCGACAAACACTGGATTTACTATCCCGGCAACACGCTGTTCCACCGCATCTTTTTACAGGGCAACGCCAGCCCGCACTGCAATCCACAAGGCGGTTTTGGCCTGACCTGCGAAATGACCTATCGCGCCGATCAGCCGCTGCCTTGTGAAGGTGATGCGTTGATTGAACGCTGTATCGCTGATTGTATTCGGGTCGGTATCATCAATGCCGATGATGAAATCGTGACCGCCAGTGAAGTGGATATGCCGTACGCCTATGTAGTGTATGACCATCAACGCACCGCCAACGTCACGCTGATTCGCAGCTGGCTGGCGACGCAAGGCATCCATCTTTCCGGGCGCTACAGCGAGTGGGAATATTACAACTCGGACCACGCGTTCCTCGCCGGAAAACGTGCAGCGGAAACGGTGAAAGAATTGACGCAAAACCGGAAAACCACGGCGTGAGATGAAAAAGCGGGTCAGTTAAGGGGCAATTGGTCGCCATGAATGGCGACCCTACGAATGTTGAGTGAGTTTTCAGCTTTTCAACGCGGATCAATCAAATCCACCACCATCGACAGGATTTCGTCCATGATGTGTGGTTCAACTTTCGCGGCAAAGCTCGCCTTACGCGCGGTAAGATCAAGCGAACGAAGTTGGTAACACAAGGCAACGCCGGTTACGCTGCCGGTATCCGTGCTATTGCCATCCAGATACACCGCAACAGCCTGCGAGCGCGAAGCGCCGCCACCGCTGGTTACCTGAATACAGACCGCTGTCCCAAGCGCAGCGACGAGTTCCCGCCGTGAAATCACCAGATAATAATGCGGCCCTTTAAACTCCCTGCCTTCAACGGGATCGCCGTTGACGTGCCAGATTTCACCTAACTGCGGAACTCTACGCGATATCATTAGATAGCCTCCTTGCCCTGCGGTTTATCCTGCAAATCGTCGCTGACGGCTTCATTAAACTGGCGAATCTCTTCCTGATCAATGCCAGCTAACAGTTGGTCCATTGTTTTCCTGCCGCGTGCGAGCCGGTTAACAGGTTTGATGTTGATTGACTCGTCAGTTGCAGTGACATCTAGCTCAATCCCCACATGCCAACCCGCTTTGGTCGCGATGTCACTGGGAATCGTTAGCACAACGGCTCCGCCTTGCTGACGCAGTTTGGTTAAAGCCATACATCCTCCAAAGTGTAACTTTGTCACACTGAGTCTATCACCCAGTGAGACAAAGTCACACTTTGTTTTATTGAGATACGTCTGCTTTTAAACTGGCGGATTAAACGCCTGTACCGGCGTCACCTTGCCGCGATATTTCCGCACCTGCACTACGGTGATTTGCCCGCTGCAGCCTTGTGCCAGTGACGAGGTGCCGATATCCAGCGTCAGCACATTAGGATTACCGTGACGGCAAAGTGGACGCAGCGCGGTTGGATCGACCGGATCGTACCAGGCGCCGGTCGGCAACTGCACCACGCCGCGCATGATGGATTCGGTCAGACGCGCACTGGCGAGTACGTGGCCGCGTTCATTGTAGAGCTCGATAATATCGCCATCGTTAATACCTGACGCCGCCGCATCAGCCGGATGCAAACTGCACACTTCGCGGCCATCGCGTTTGCCGCTCAGGCTGTAATCCCCAAAATCGAGCTGGCTGTGCAAGCGCGTCGCTGGCTGATTGGCGATCAGCCAGAACGGATGATCGGCATCCGGTTGCTGCTGCGGCTCGCGCCATACCGGATGACCGGGACAGTTTTCATAATTAAAGCTGGCGATGGTGGCGGAAAAAATTTCGATTTTCCCACTCGGCGTCGGCAACGGCGACGCATCTGGATCGGCCCGGAAAGCGTTGATCATGCGGCCGCCATCTTTCAGCTGCGGTAACTCCAGCACGCCTTGTTGCCAGAACTTCTCGAAGTCGGGGATCTCAACCTGATGCGCCGCCAGCTTGTGCTGCAGCTGAGCATAATGATGCTGCAACCAACCGCGCGTGTCGCGTCCTTCGGTGAAGGCTTCTTCCCGCCCTAAACGGCGCGCCAGCTCGGTGAAAATCGCGTAATCATCTTTGGCTTCGCCGAACGGTTGCGCCACCGGCTGCATGGCAAACAAGTGGCGATCGGTAGGTGCGCCGCCAATGTCTTCGCGCTCCAGCGTCATGGTGGCGGGCAAGACGATATCGGCATGGCGTGCGCTGGCGGTCCAGGCGATTTCATGCACGATCAGCGTATCCAGCTGGCAGAAAGCCTGACGCAGGCGCGCGAGATCCTGATGATGATGGAACGGATTACCGCCCGCCCAATACGCCAAACGGATGTGCGGATAGGTTAAGCGGCGGCCATTGTAGTCAAATTGCTTGCCGGGATTGAGCAGCATATCGGCGATACGCGCCACCGGAATCAGGCGATCAATGCCGTTTTTGCCCTGCGGCAGCGCCGGGAAACTCACCAGATTGTGATGCTTGCCGTAATGGCCCAGCGCGCCAAGCGCATAGGTGTAGCCGCCGCCCGGCAAGCCCGGCTGACCGAGCGCGGACGCCAGCACCAATCCCAGCCACACCGGTTGTTCGCCGTTTTCGGCGCGCTGTAAGGCATGCGCCACCGTTACCAGCACGCGTTTGCCGTGCAGCTGGCGGGCGAAATCACTGATGAACTCCGCGCTCACGCCGCAAATTTCTGCTGCCCACGCCGCATCGCGCGGCGTGCCGTCTTCCTCGCCACGAATATAGGCCGCCATTTCTGGCCAGCCCACGGTGTAACGCGCGAGGAAAGCCTCATCGGTCAGCTGTTCGGCGATCAACACCGATAACACGCCGAGGATAAACGCCGCGTCGGTGCCCGGTCGCAGCGCCAGCCATTCGCCCTGCGCTTCTTCCGGCAGATCGCTTTTCAGCGGACTGACCGAGATAAAGCGCGTGCCGCGCTGCGCCGCCTGCTGCATAAAGCCGCGCTCGGTGTGTTCGCTCAAGCCGCCGCTGGCGACCTGCGAGTTTTTCAATGCTAAACCGCCAAATGCCAGCACGATTTCGCTGTGCTGGGCGAGCTCTTCCCAACTGACGCCGCGACGGGCAATTTCAGTCATATCGCCGACGATGTGTGGTAGCAGCACCGACGCGGAGCCGGAACTGTAGCTGTTAACCGAACGCACGTAGCCGCCGAGCGTGGTGTTGAGGAAGCGATGCACCTGACTTTGCGCGTGGTGGAAGCGGCCCGCGCTTGACCATCCGTAAGAGCCACCGAAGATGCCTTGCGGGCCATAAGTGTCGCCGACGCGTTGCAGTTCGCGCGTCACCAGCGCGTAAGCGTCGTCCCAGCTCACCGCGACGTACTCATCGTTGCCGCGACGATCGTCCGGGCCGGGTCCGTTCTCCAGCCAGCCACGACGCACCATCGGACGGGATACGCGCGCCGGATGGTTTAACGCAGTGCGGAAATTTTGCAGCAGCGGGCTGGGATCGGGATCGCCCTTAAACGGTTCGATGGTGAGCCGATCGCCCTGTTGCTGGGCATGAAAAGCGCCCCAATGGGCGCTGTGCATTACCGGTTTTTGCGTCATTTTTTTTCCTTCATGCTTGTCAGCTCAACGCATCCAGGTCGCCATGAATGGCGACCCTACAACAGACCTGCGCGTATTACTGAGGCACTACATCTTCCGGGTGTTAAAAAAGAAAAACGGTGCCTAAAGCACCGTTGCAATAAAGTTTCTTACGCGCCCGTTTTCCGGGTCGTCGAGCACTTGCTGGGTTGGCCCCGCCGCCACGATTTTGCCGCTTTCCATAAATACAATGTTGTCGGCAACCTCGCGCGCAAAACCAATCTCGTGTGTCACCACCACCATGGTGATGCCGGAGTGCGCCAGCTGTTTAATTACCTGCAATACTTCACCCACCAGTTCGGGATCGAGTGCCGACGTCGGTTCATCAAACAGCATCACGCCGGGATCCATCGCCAGCGCGCGGGCAATCGCCACACGCTGCTGCTGTCCGCCGGAGAGATTCTGCGGCCACTCTTCTTCGCGGCCTGACAAACCCACCTGCTTCAGCAGTGAAAGCGCTTTGCTGGTCGCTTGCTGACGGCTCTGCTTCTTCACGCGCATCGGCGCATCCACAATGTTTTGCAACACGGTGCGGTGCGGGAACAGGTTGAACTGCTGGAACACCATGCCGATTTCGGCACGCTGACGCGCAACTTCACCGCTGCTTAATTCGTGCAGCGCCTGGCCTTTCTGCTTATAGCCGATGATCTCGCCGCCGATGCGAATGGTGCCGCCATCCAGTTTTTCCAGATGGTTAATGCAGCGCAGCAGCGTGGATTTCCCGGAACCGGATGGCCCAAGGATCACCGTGACTGAACCGGCAGGAATATCCAGGTTCACTTCATCCAGAATGGTGACGCCAGAGAAGCGTTTGGTGACTTTACGTAATGCGATCGCCTCACCCATTGCTGACGCTCCTTTCTGCTTTTGCCGCTGAGAAACCCGGCAGCGATTTCAGCAAGCTGCGTTTTTCCCGGCGCGTGACGCCACGACCAAAATAGCGTTCCACATAGAACTGACCGACTGACAGCACTGAGGTCATCAGCAGATACCACAAAGTTGCCACCAGCAGCAGCGGAATCACTTCATAGGTGCGCTGGTAAATAATCTGCGCCGAGAAGAGCACGTCCTGCAGCGAGATCACGGACACCACCGCCGTGGTTTTCAGCTGCCCAATGATTTCGTTACCTGCTGGCGGCATGATGGCGCGCATCGCCTGCGGCAGCACGGTGTGACGGAAAATCTGTGAAGGACGGTAGCCAAGCGCACGCGCAGCTTCCAGTTGGCCGTTGCCGACGCTCTGGATACCGGCACGCACAATTTCAGCGGCATAAGCGGATTGGTGCATCACCAGCGCGATCACCGCCGCACTAAATGGGCTGACTAACGCGTTCGATTGCGTGCTCCAGAGTTCGCCGAGGCCCGGAATCGACAAGGCGATGGTGGGATAAAGCGCCGCGATGTTGTACCACAGGAACAGTTGCACCAGCATCGGCACACCACGGAAGAACCAGGTATAAAACCAGCTCACGCCCACCAGCACCGGATTGGAGGAGAGGCGCATTAGCGCCAGCACCGTACCAAAAGCAAAACCCAGCACCACAGAGATCGCGGTGAGCTGCAGCGTCATTAATACGCCTTGCAGGATCGATTCGCCGGTAAAGTTCTCCGCAATCACGCTCCATTCGAAGCGTGGATTGTTAATCATCGAGTTCGCCATCGCCACCACGCACAACAGCACCACCAGCGCACTTAGCCAGCGTCCGTAGTAACGTTTGCCGACGATTTTCAAATCGCCGGTGTGGTCGTGAATGTCACTCATTGAAAGATTTCCTGATTGCGTTTGGCTTGTTTAACAGCACCAAAGCCGATGCCCCAGTTGTCGAGGATCTTGTTGTAGCTGCCATCTTTGATCAGCGAGTTCAGCGCGGCCTGTACGGCGGGCTCCAGCGCAGAATCTTTTGGGAACGCAACGGAGACTGGCGCATCGTGTACGGTGATTTCGCCGCTCATGGTCAGCGGTTTGATCACTTTCACCTGCCACAGCAAGCCTTCATACGGGCCGAGGAACATCGGCACGCGACCGCTTACCACCGCCTGCACGCCAGCTGGACGATCCGGGAATACCGAGACTTTGATTGGTTTTTTACCCGCCGCTTCACAGGCTTTGCTGGCGTCTTCAAGGCGCGTGACCTGCGTGGTACCGGAACCGGCACCCACTTCTTTACCGCACACATCCGCCAGTTCTTTGAATGGTGCGATGTTGGCATCTTTACGCGAGATAATGCCGAGGCGGCTGGCATCGTAGTAACCGACGAAGTCGATGATTTTGGCACGCGCTGGCGTGGCGTTGATGTTGGAGAGCGCCACATCGTAACGACCGGTTTTCAAGCCTGGAATGATGTTGTCGAAACCGCCGGTGTCGCGCCACTGAACCTGGATTCCCAGACGCTCGCCCACGGCATTCATGATATCGATTTCACGACCGGCCAACGTTTTGTTGTCTTCTTTATAGAAGGTGGTTGGCGGCGTGTTGGGATTGGTTCCGGCAACAATGTAGCCACGTTTCACCACATCCGCCGGCAGCAAACTTTTCAGCGCGGGATCGGCCTGCACGTGGATTGAGCTGTCAGTTGGGACGGATTCATCGGCGGCGAACGCGGTGTGTGCACTCAGCGCGAGCGCAAGAATTGTCATGCCTTTGGCGAATTTCACTGGAACCTTTCTCCTGATTTATAAAAAGTTTCCCCACAGGGAAAAGGCGTTGAGGTAGCGATGGTTTTGTCTCCTGACTCACCTCACGCGAAAGGCGCGTGGCGGAAGGAATTGTCATCCTCATTACGTCCCGAAGGCATTGTGTTTGAAGATATACGGCGATCACAAATGCGAAAAAAACATATCTATTGCCGAAATATGGCAATAGCCGCAAGCACGGTTGCAATGCGGGATTTCCGCACCAGATTTGGCGTGTAAGTCTCAACAGAATTCAGAATTTGCTAGTGAATCAATAGCCTGCTTATCCAAAATTCGTCGACACATTTCTTCTTACTCATAACGGATTCATCTAAGCAAATGAGGCGTTCCCTTCCCCCGCAACTCGTACCCGCAACGGAAAAATCCTTTGTAAAGGTTTGTATTGTCAGGCTTGTTGCCGTCTCGCTGAATAGACAATGAGAAACGTTATCATTATCATGCGCATTTACTTACAATTGTTAACGTAACAGGGAGAAAACTTAAGTGAATGTAACCATGCGTGGCAAAAAGCGTCCGATTGCGCTTTTTTTAGCGGGAATGCTAACGTCACCTGCCTTTGCAGCTGAAACCACAGAAAAGCTGGCTGACGATGAATCAATGATCGTCACCGCCGAGCAGGAGCTCAAACAGCAACCGGGCGTGTCCACCATTACGGCTGAAGACATCAAGAAAAATCCCCCTGTTAACGACCTCTCCGACATCATCCGCAAAATGCCCGGCGTGAACCTCACCGGTAACGGCGCCAGCGGCAGCCGCGGCAATAACCGTCAAATTGATATCCGTGGCATGGGCCCGGAAAACACCTTGATCATGATCGATGGCGTGCCGGTTTCTTCACGTAACTCAGTGCGTTACAGCTGGCGCGGCGAGCGTGATTCACGCGGCGATACCAATTGGGTGCCAGCGGAAATGGTGGAGCGCATTGAAGTGATTCGTGGTCCGGCCGCCGCGCGTTACGGTTCTGGCGCGGCGGGCGGCGTGGTGAATATCATCACCAAGCGTCCAACCAATGACTGGCACGGCTCACTGTCGCTCTACACCAGCCAGCCGGAAAACGACAAAGAAGGCGATACGCGACGCGCTAACTTCAATCTTAGCGGCCCACTGGCCGGTGATGCCTTGACCATGCGCCTGTACGGCAACATCAACCGTACCGATGCCGATGCGTTCGATATCAACACCGCCGAAAACGGTTCTTACGCGGCGGGCCGTGAAGGCGTGCGTAATAAAGACATCAATACCGTGCTGTCGTGGAAAATCACGCCGCTGCAAATCGTCGACTTCTCCTATGGTTACAGCCGT
>NZ_DAMBSA010000187.1:0-8665 GCF_032054795.1 Pantoea sp. CTOTU49201 | reverse complement strand
CTGCAAGACTCACGCAAGCTGCGCATCACCGAAGCGGTATGTCGCGGTGCGGTTGAGACTGCAGAGAAGCTGGAAGCGCCACTGATTGTTGTAGCTACCGAAGGCGGTAAATCTGCCAAAGCGATCCGTAAGTATTTCCCGGATGCCACCATTCTGGCGCTCACCACCAACGAAACTACTGCGCGTCAGCTGATTCTGAGCAAAGGTATCGAAACCCATCTGGTGACAGAAATTGCCTCAACTGATGATTTCTATCGCATTGGTAAAGAAATGGCGCTGGAAAGCGGATATGCGCAGAAAGGCGATGTTGTGGTCATGGTTTCAGGCGCATTAGTACCAAGCGGAACGACAAACACCGCTTCTGTACATGTAATCTGATTAGCAACTGAATTTTTATTAAAAAGCGCCTTTTTTAGGCGCTTTTTTTATTGCTGATGTAATACAAAAACCAGAAATTTCCAATCGAAATTAACTATTCAAAATCTCGTATGATTAAGGTTAGTCCGATTAAATCTCTCTGTTTTAGCTAATTATTTTCATCTTCTTCTGTGAAATGCTGTTTCTTTGAGCGAACGATCAAAATTAAGCATGTTCTCATCAAAAATTTATTCTCAACTCAAAAAGCTTTGTGTAATACTTGTAACGCTACATGGAGATTAACTCAATCTAGAGGGTATAAAGAATGAATCGCACTAAACTGGTACTGGGCGCTGTAATCCTGGCTTCAACTATGCTGGCTGGTTGCTCAAGCAACGCTAAAATCGACCAACTGTCTTCAGACGTTCAGACTCTGAACGCTAAAGTTGATCAGCTGAGCAACGACGTGAACGCAATCCGTTCTGACGTTCAGGCTGCTAAAGATGACGCAGCTCGCGCTAACCAGCGTCTGGACAACCAAGCTCACTCTTACCGTAAGTAAGAGTACTGGTTGAAAAATGGTGCCCATGTGGCACCATTTTTTTTGTCCTGATTCTGCGTTTCTTTGGTCCGAATTCAGGGTTGCGCTACTGCTTCACTTACAGCTTCAGCACTCTGATTAGTTACCGGCTCACCACTGCTCACCAATACCGGCATGCCTGAACGTCGGGCTATCACTTCCTTAATCAATGCGGTATCGCTCTTCTCACTCTTTGAGAAGGCTTTCAGCTGCGCGGACTGCGCAATCGGCATGGTTTGTGGATCATCCTGATCGTTGCGCGATAACGGCTGATGCACTTCAACGTAGCGCTTACCGTCGGGCTCAATCGCATACTTGATGGGCTGGTTGATGACCTGCACGCGCGTTCCTTTCGGCACGCTGTTGAACAGCGCTTCAATATCATCCGGTCGCAGTCGAATACAACCAGAGCTTACGCGCATACCAATACCAAAGTCAGCATTGGTGCCGTGAATCAGATACTGACCAGTACCGCGCGCCAGACGCATGGCAAACAGCCCCATCGGGTTATCTGGTCCGGCGGGCACCACGCCCGGCAAGGTGATGCCCTCTTTGGCATAGCGCTTGCGGATATTGGTGGTTGGCGTCCAGGTAGGGTTAGGGATTTTCTGGCTGATGCTGGTGACCATGGTTGGTGTCATGGCACCCAGTTGACCGATACCAATCGGATAGACCACCACACGATCTTCACCTTTCGGATAGTAGTAGAGCCGCAACTCCGCGAGGTTAATCACGATACCTTCGCGTGGCGCATCAGGAAGCAGCATCTGCAGCGGCACGGTTAATTGTGTGCCGGCCTTTGGCAGCCAGGGATCAACGCCTGGATTCGCTTCCAGCATGCCGAGCATGCCTATCTTATAACGCGCGGCAATGCTCTCCAGCGGCCGTTTGTCATCCGGCACAGTGGTCAGGGTATTCTCGCCAATTAAACGGCTGTTATCGGCTGGTAGGGGATATTCCGTAGCAAATGCAGGTGCAGAGAGTCCGCAACAGGACAACAGCAATGCACCGGCTAAACGTAAGGCTGGTTTCATGCAATTTTCTCTTTGTCGGATAGAACAGACCCCGGTCAAGCCGGGGTCTGGAGAGTGTAACTTAGCTGAGGGTCTGAGCGTTATGCCGGATCGCGCGGATCATGGCTTCCAGCCCCTGCGAACGCGAGGGAGTGAGATGTGAGGTCAGCGCTAATTCGCCGAACCAGTGGCGCACATCGAGATCGAGAATCTCTGGCGCCTTAAGCCCCTGATACAGGCTAAATACCACTGCAATCAACCCTTTAACGATGGCGGCATCACTGTCACCTTCGAAGGCGATGGTGCCATCGGCCTGCGGGGTCATGCGTATCCACACCTGGCTCTGGCAGCCTGAAATCACGTGTTCTGGCTGCTGTAAGCTTTCGGAGGATTCTGGTAATTTCCCACCGAGTTCAATGATGTAGAGGTACTTCTCTTCCCAGTTAGCGCAACGATTAAAGTTACGAACCAGTCTCTCTTTATCTGGCAAATTCGCCATGAATCACTCCTGAAATCTGCTCAACCGCCCAGCAGACGATGAATACGGGTCAAACCTGCGGCCAGGCGATCGGCTTCTTCTTCGGTGTTATACAGCGCGAAGGAGGCACGACACATCGCCGGCACCGCATAATGACGCATCAGCGGCATTGCGCAATGATGGCCGGTGCGGATCGCAATACCGTATTGATCAAGGAAACTGCCGACATCAAACGCGTGATGCTTGCCGAGGTTAAAAGCCACCACGCCGCTACGACTCTCCGGACCGTAAATCACCAGATCCGGCACCGAAGCCAGTTTATCCAGCGCATAACGCATCAGCATCGATTCGCGCTGATGAATCACATCCAGGCCCAGTTCGCTGATCCACGTTAACGCCGCACCTAAACCAATGATACCGCCGGTATTTGGCGTGCCCGCTTCGAAACGCCATGGCGTACTGTTAAAAGTAGTGCCGGTTGGCAGCACCACTTCAGAAATCATCGAACCGCCGCCTTCCCACGGAGGCATGATCTCCTGCAACGCTTTACGCGCGTACAGCACACCAATGCCGGTTGGGCCATAAATTTTATGGCCGGAGAAGGCGTAGAAGTCACAGTCGATATCCTGCACATCTACCGCGTGATGCATCACCGCTTGCGCGCCATCCACCAGCGTAATCACGCCAGCGGCTTTCGCTTGCGCCACGATGGCTTTCACAGGATTGACGGTTCCGAGCACGTTTGAAACGTGGGTCACCGCCAGCAAACGAGTGCGGCTATCAATCAAGCCGCTCAGCTGCTCTAGCGCCAGCTCGCCCTGCGCATTTAGCGGCAGTACGCGAATTTCTGCGCCGGTGCGCTGTGCCACCATCTGCCACGGTACGATGTTAGCGTGATGCTCCATCTCGGTGATGATGATGTTGTCGCCTGGCTGCAACTGACTGCCGCCCCAACTGTTAGCCACCAGATTGATGGCTTCCGTGGTGCCTTTGACGAAGATGATCTCTTCAGGCGAAGCGGCGTTAAGAAAACGCGCTGCCTGATGACGCACGTTCTCCATGTCGGTGGTCGCCTGCGCGCTCAACGAATGGATACCGCGGTGCACGGCCGCATAGCCGTGCTGATAGAAATAACTTTCCGCATTGATGACCGCGAGCGGGCGCTGTGCGCTGGCCGCGCTATCAAGGTAGGCCAGCGGATGTCCGTTGACCTCACGTTTCAGAATCGGAAATTCCGCTCTGATGCGTTCGAGATCGAAACTCATGACTCAACTCCCGGAATACGCGCGGCAATGCGCTGCAGCACCACCTGACGCAGTACCGGATTCTCCAGCGTTTCGGTGAGTTCAGCGGCAAATGCATGGATGATCATACGCTGTGCGGCGGTCTCATCGATGCCGCGCGAGCGCAGATAGAACATCTGCTCTTCATCAATACGACCAATGGTCGCACCGTGACTGCACTTCACGTCATCAGCATAGATTTCCAGCTGCGGCTTGGTGTCCACTTCAGCCAGACGGCCCAGCAACAGGTTGTTGTTGGTCATCTGTCCATCAGTTTTCAGCGCGTGCTGTGCCACTTTGATCATGCCATTGAACACTGCACGACCTTTATCGCGCGCGATGACTTTGTGCATCTGACGGCTGGTGCAGTAACCTTTGTTGTGCTCCAGATAGCTGCGGGTATCGCACACTTCCTGATTCACCGGCAACGACAAACTGTTGATCGCCAGATTGGTATTTTCGCCATTCAGTTGCGCGCTGGTGTTGTGACGCGATAAACCCGCCCCCAGCAGGAAGCTGGTGGTGGCCACATTCGCATCACGGCCCATCACCACATCATTGTGCGCGAAGTGGTAAGCCTTCTCGCTCTCGAATGACAGTTTGATGTGCTGCAGTTTGGCATTGTCGGCCACGTCGAAAGTGAAACGCGCGCCGGTAAAGTGCGCCACGTCATTCAGCGTAACGTAATGCTCAATCACTTCCGCTTCTGCGCTGGCTTCCAGCTGCAGATGATGGCGATGATGCACGGTGTTAGTGCCCGCGTCCTGACCGCTAGTGATGTGCAGCAGATAGAGCGGTTTAGCCGCTGATTTGCCACGCGCCAGACGAATGGTGGTAGCTTCTTCCGCCAGGCTTTCGGTCAGATGCAGGAACACTTCCGGCTGAATCGGTGCCGGCAGCGGACGACGCTCAGAAGCCTGCGCATGCTGAATTTCAAACAGGCCGGTATCGCGGCTGCTCAATTCGGCCTGAAAGCGACCGTCAACAAACACCAGACGCACCGCATCAATCGGCAGCGCCAGCGCTTCAACTTGCTCAGCGCTCACTTCCTGCGGCTGCGGCAGTACAAACTGCTGCGCCAGCAGGCCATCAAGCGGCGTGTATTTCCAGTTTTCATGCTTACGCGTCGGCAGGCCGACACGCATTAGTTGCTGCCAGTGCTGCTGAGCCTGTAAAGAACGTACGTCACCGCGCGATTCAAACAGGTGATGCCACTGCTGCAGGGCGTTATCACTCTTGGTCGGTAAGCCAGCCATAGCCTTGCTCCTCCAACTGTTTCACCAGCGAGAAGTCGCCAGATTTAACGATCTTGCCCTGATACAGCACGTGTACGTGATCCGGCTTGATGTAATCCAGGATGCGCTGGTAGTGCGTCACGATGATGAATGAACGCTTGCCGTCGCGCAGGCTGTTAACGCCTTCGGCCACGATTTTCAGCGCATCGATATCCAGACCGGAGTCGGTTTCATCAAGGATGCACAGCTCTGGTTCCAGAGCCGCCATCTGCAGGATGTCGTTACGCTTCTTCTCACCGCCGGAGAAGCCGACGTTCACTGAGCGGGTCAGCAAATCTTCTGGCATCTTCAGCAGCTGGATTTTATCTTCGATAAAGTCCTGGAAGTCGAAACGGTCCAGCGGCTCCTGCTCACGGTATTTACGTACCGCGTTGACCGAGGTCTGCAGGAAGAACTGGTTGCTGACGCCCGGAATTTCTACCGGATACTGGAACGCCATGAAGATGCCTTCACCGGCACGCTCTTCTGGCTCAAGTTCCAGCAGGTCTTTGCCCTTAAAGGTGACAGAACCGCCAGTGACTTCGTAATCTTCACGACCAGCCAGCGTTGCAGACAGGGTACTTTTACCTGAACCGTTCGGTCCCATGATGGCGTGAACTTCGCCCGGTTTCACTTCAAGGTTCAGACCGCGCAAAATCTCTTTGTCTTCAACGCTAACCTGCAAATCTTTAATGCTTAACATACTCTTTCCTTCACATTGCTTCCGGCAACGGGCATCAGCCCACACTGTGCTCAAGGCTGATAGCTAACAATTTTTGCGCTTCCACGGCGAATTCCAGTGGCAGCTCGGAGAAAACGTCTTTGCAGAAGCCGTTGACGATCATTGAGATCGCATCTTCTTCGCTGATGCCACGCTGCAAGCAGTAGAACATCTGATCTTCACCGATGCGCGAGGTGGTGGCTTCATGCTCCAGATGGGCGGTGTTGTTGCGCGTTTCCACATACGGGAAGGTGTGCGCACCGCACTCGGCACCAATCAGCATCGAGTCACACTGGGTGAAGTTACGCGCGTTGGTCGCGGTTGGCATAATTTTCACCAGGCCACGATAGGTGTTCTGACTCTTACCGGCAGAGATACCTTTGGAGATGATGGTCGACTTGGTGTTTTTACCGATGTGAATCATCTTGGTACCGGTATCCGCCTGCTGGCGACCCGCGGTTAGCGCGACTGAGTAGAACTCACCAATCGAGTAGTCACCGCGCAGAATGCAGCTTGGATATTTCCAGGTGATCGCCGAACCGGTCTCAGACTGTGTCCAGGACATCTTGCTGTGATCGCCTTCGCACAGGGCACGTTTGGTGACGAAGTTGAGGATACCGCCCTCGCCTTCGCCGCCTGGGAACCAGTTCTGCACGGTGGAATATTTCACTTCAGCGTTTTTATGGATGATCACTTCTACCACTGCGGCGTGCAGCTGATAGGTGTCACGCACCGGTGCTGAGCAACCTTCGATGTAGCTGACATAACTGTCTTCATCGGCGATCAAGATGGTGCGCTCGAACTGACCAGTTTTTGCCGCGTTGATGCGGAAATAGGTCGACAGCTCCATCGGGCAACGTACGCCTTTCGGGATGTACACGAAGGTACCGTCAGAGGCCACAGCCGAGTTCAGCGCGGCAAAGAAGTTATCGTTTGGCGGCACGACAGTACCGAGATACTTCTGCACCAGCTCTGGATGATCGTGAATCGCTTCGCCGAACGAGCAGAAGATAATGCCCTGCTCCGCCAGCTTGCCGCGATAGGTAGTGGAAACGGAGACGGAGTCGAAAATCGCATCCACCGCCACTTCACGCCCTTCACGCACCGGAACGCCTAACTGGTTGAACGCGTCTTCCACTTCCTTCGTCAGATAGTCGCTGGAGGCGACGCTGCCGGAGGTTTGAGTCGCGCCAGGTTCAGAAGCACAGCTGTCATCGCAGTTGCCGCAGGACGGCGCGGAATAGTAGCTGTAATCCTGATAATCCAGTTTTTCGTAGTGCGCTTTCAGCCAGTGCGGCTCTTCCATTTGCTCCCAGGCGCGGAACGCCTTGAGACGGAATTCAAGCATCCATTCAGGTTCGTTACGTTTAGCCGAAATGGCGCGCACCACATCTTCATTGATGCCGTGAGCAAATTCTTCGGTTTGTAACTGGGTAAAGAAGCCCTCTTTATAGTTGAGCTTGCCTTCCCACATTTGTACATCATCAGATGCTTCGGTGTGTCGTGACATGTTTTACTTACTCGACGCCAAAGCTTTCACCGCACCCGCAGGCGTGTTGAGCTTTAGGGTTGTTGAATTTAAAAATCTGGTTAAGACCTTCGCGGACATAATCCAGCTCGGTACCGTCAACAAACGGCATCGCCTGAAGTGGCACAAACAGTTTTGCGCCGAATTGCTCAAACTGCAGGTCGTCATCGGCAGGATCTTTTACCAGATCCATAACGTACCCAAAGCCGGCAC
The DNA here is from genome assembly GCF_032054795.1 of Pantoea sp. CTOTU49201. Classification (NCBI taxonomy): domain Bacteria; kingdom Pseudomonadati; phylum Pseudomonadota; class Gammaproteobacteria; order Enterobacterales; family Erwiniaceae; genus Pantoea; species Pantoea sp. CTOTU49201. The sequence goes on along the minus strand of NZ_DAMBSA010000187.1, from coordinate 1,218 downwards.
AGCCGGACGTTTTCACACCCAGTTTCAAGCCCTTGACTTCAGGGTCTTGTTCTACCAGGTTAAGAATCTGTTTCGCTGCCGATTCGGTCAGCGTGAGCCCTTTCCAGACGAAATCTTCGGGTGAAAAGGAGTCGGCATTTACTGATGACATTGTGCTACCTCGTATGTCTGGGCCTTTTCAGGCTATCCCCCTATGGTAGTGATATCAGATATCACTTCAACCTCTTGTTTTGCAGGGATAATCATCTCGTGCTATTTTTCACTGCTGCTTTATTAAGCATAGTCGCTTCAAAGCAGATTGACGGCGGCATTCCCGTGCGCGCCTGACCTGCGTAACCCGTTAAATTGCCGCAAAATTTTTAAAATCAATTTTACGATTTAATCCTGATTGATAGGTTACGCCTTTCTACTATGTAAAGAAATTGTTATTGCCGATTTTAGTAACAGGCAGAAGAAATCAATAAAATTTCACAGCGGGAATTGCATTCCTGACGCGGTTGAATATGATAATGATTATCATTAACCTAAAAAGGTGGCGATATGACGCTTACCGTCTCAGCCTGGTTACAACATAAAATCGACGAATATAAGTTTTCGGTGCGCGATATCACCGTTGACTTCTACATGGCTCAGGCAAAGCTCAACCGCACCGATTGCACTCTCGACCAACTGCGTCGCTTCAACGACACCTGCCTCGATATGGCAGAAATCTGCGAACTTAACGGCGACGATCACAGCTTTCTGCATGCCATGGGCAAGCTCCATCACCGCTTAGTGCAGGAGATGGGCAATGCCGATCGTGACCGTTTGTTCCGGATTCAGGCCTATCAACTGGCGCGCCTGTCATTAACACGTTTGTGTCATCAACTGGCGCTCAGCGGCGAGTGGGATCAAGCTACTCGCCTGCAGAGTGATTTTGTTCGCCACGCAGGCTGGATATTCTAATCCAGCTTTGTGACGACTCCTACAATTTGTTTACATCATTTCCAGTAACGCTTGCAGTGGATGACGCATGCCATTGCCTTCTGCGCGTTTTACCTGACTACGACAGGAAAAGCCGGTTGCCAGACAGCGTTGACGCGGCAGCTTTTGCAGTTGCGGATGCCAGGAAAGCTCGTAAATCCCCAGCGAATTCTCCAGGTTTGCGCTTTCGTGGCCATAGGTTCCCGCCATGCCGCAACAACCGACATTGACGTTTTCCAGCTTCGCGCCAAAGCG
>NZ_DAMBSA010000186.1:0-8682 GCF_032054795.1 Pantoea sp. CTOTU49201 | reverse complement strand
TCACCATTCTGCGTAACCGTGTGAACCAGCTCGGCGTTGCCGAACCGCTGGTGCAACGTCAGGGTTCTGATCGCATCGTGGTCGAACTGCCAGGTATTCAGGACACCGCGCGCGCTAAAGAGATTCTGGGCGCAACCGCCACGCTGGAATTCCGTCTGGTTAACACCAGCGTTGATCCAACCGCAGCGGCCAGCGGCCGTGTGCCAGGCGATTCGGAAGTGAAGAAAACCCGCGAAGGGCAGCCAGTGGTGCTGTACAAGCGTGTGATTCTGACCGGTGATCACATCACCGATTCCACGTCGAGCATGGATGAGTACAACCAGCCGCAGGTGAACATTTCACTTGATGGCGCGGGCGGCAACATGATGTCGAACTTCACCAAGGACAATATCGGCAAGCCGATGGCGACCCTGTTTGTGGAGTACAAAGACAGCGGTAAGAAAGATGCCAACGGCCGTTCGATTCTGGTGAAACAGGAAGAAGTAATCAACGTGGCGAACATTCAGTCGCGCCTCGGTAACAGCTTCCGTATCACCGGCATCAACAATCCAAACGAAGCACGCCAGCTGTCGCTGCTGCTGCGCGCGGGTGCGTTGATTGCACCAATCCAGATTGTAGAAGAGCGTACTATCGGCCCAACCATGGGTCAGCAGAACATCACACAAGGCCTCGAAGCCTGCCTGTGGGGTTTGATCGCCTCCATCCTGTTTATGGTGGTGTTCTACAAGAAGTTTGGTCTTATCGCGACCAGCGCACTGCTGTGTAACCTGGTGCTGATTGTCGGCATCATGTCACTGCTGCCGGGCGCAACGCTCACCATGCCAGGTATTGCCGGTATCGTGTTGACGCTGGCGGTTGCGGTCGATGCTAACGTGTTGATTAACGAACGTATTAAAGAAGAGTTGCGTAACGGACGCTCGGTACAGCAGGCGATTCATGAAGGCTATAAAGGCGCCTTCTCCAGTATCGTCGACGCCAACGTCACTACGCTGATTAAAGTCATCATTCTTTATGCGGTCGGTACCGGTTCAATCAAAGGCTTTGCGATTACTACCGCTATCGGTATCGCAACCTCAATGTTTACCGCTATCGTCGGCACCCGTGCCATCGTTAACCTGGTGTACGGCGGCAAACGCATCAACAAGCTGTCTATCTGAGGAGTGCGTTGTGGCACAGGAATATAGTATTGAGCAGCTAAACCACGGGCGTAAAGTCGTCGACTTTATGCGCTGGGATAAGCTGGCTTTCATCATCTCCGGTCTACTGATTGTGGCGTCTATCGCCATCGTCGCTGTCAAAGGCTTCAACTGGGGCCTCGACTTTACCGGCGGAACGGTGATTGAGATTAACCTGGAAAAACCAGCGGATCTCGACGCGCTGCGTGAAGGTTTGGTCAAAGCGGGCTTTGAAGAGCCGCTGGTACAAAACTTTGGCAGCAGCCGCGATGTGATGGTGCGTATGCCTCCGGCTACCGGCAATGCTGGCACCGAACTGGGCAACAAAGTGCTGGCATCCATTAGCCAGACCACGCAGCAGAATGCCACCGTGAAGCGTGTCGAGTTCGTTGGCCCAAGCGTAGGTAGCGATCTGGCGCAGGCCGGTGCGATGGCGCTGTTGTCGGCGTTGATTGCGATTTTGATCTACATCGGCTTCCGCTTTGAGTGGCGTTTGGCGCTCGGCACCGTACTGGCGCTGGCGCACGATGTGATCATCACCTGCGGAATTCTGGCGCTGTCACGGGTTGAAATTGATCTGACGATTGTCGCCTCGCTGATGTCGGTGATTGGTTACTCACTTAACGATAAGATCGTGGTATCTGACCGTATTCGTGAAAACTTCCGCAAAATCCGTCGCGGTTCTTCTTACGACATCACCAACGTATCGCTGACCCAGACGCTGAGCCGTACCTTGATCACCTCCATCACTACGCTGGCGATGATCATGATCCTGTTCGTGTTTGGTGGTGCGTTGCTGAAAGGCTTCTCACTGACCATGCTGATCGGTGTCACCATCGGTACTATTTCATCAATTTATGTCTCTTCAGCGCTGGCGCTGAAACTGGGCATGAAGCGTGAACATATGCTGGTGCAGAAAGTGGAAAAAGAGGGCGCAGATCAGCCTTCGATTCTGCCGTAATTCTGCGTGAAAATAGAAAGGGCTGCGAATGGCAGCCCTTTTTTTATGCCTGTCGATCAGGACATCGTGCACAGAGGTCACCATAAATGGCGACCCTACATCGTGCGTATTTAAGGCGCGGTTTTGTTTACCGCTGTGCCTTCCACATCATGCACGCGCACGTAGCCGAGTTGATCCGGGGTTAAGCCGCTGAGTCGCAGCGGCACGCTAACCGAACTGCGTGGCATTAACTCGGCTGGAACGTCGATGGTCTGGCTCAGGCTGCCCGCGTTAAGCGGTTTGCCGCTGGCCGGATCCATTTCGCCCCAAACCACGGTAGCGCGCAGTGCCGGAATCGGCTGGTCATCGGTCGAGCGGATATTCAGGTTGGCGCGGCTGCCGCTGGCTTCACCCGCCACCTGCGAGAGTGACAAGCGCAGTTTACCCAGCTGCGTCTGCAGTTCCACCGGCGTATTAGCTTGCGGCAACAGCCACGCGCCTTGGGTGGATTGGCTGTTCAGCTGTCCCTGAATCTCCAGCGCCGTTGCCTGATTGGTCAGCTTGCGCATCTGCTGATTAAGCTGACTCACTTCCTGATGCAACTCTTTGACCTGCGGTGAAACCGGCGTTGAACTGCAACCACTGAGAACCAGCAAAGAGAGTGCTGCCGGAGCCCAAAACGTCCTGATCGTCATGCAATGTCCTTTCTTTATTCGGGAATTCGTAAAACCTGGCCAGGGTAGATCTTATCAGGATGCGTCAGCATTGGCTTGTTCGCCTCGAAAATCTTGTTGTATTGATTAGGATTTCCGTAGACCTCTTTTGATACCGCACTCAAGGTATCGCCTTTTTTAACGGTGTAGAACTTCGCGGGCGTAGCGGCATCGCTGGTGGTGACCTTGTCATCGACCTTGGTGATCCCCGCGACGTTACCGGCTGCCACCAGAATCTTCTCTTTCAACTCCTGAGAAATGCCATCACCGGTCACGGTAACGGTATCGCCTTTCACATCTACCTTGACCTTATCGCTGTCGGGCAAACCGAGTTTGTTGATGTGATCCTGTAGTTTCTTGCTGGCATCGTCGCCGCCGCCACTCACGGCATCCCACAGTTTTTCTCCAGCATCTTTCACGAAATCAAACAGACCCATACATCCTCCAGATTTTTATGATGTTAGCCGCCTTGCTGGCGGCTCTCTAAGCGTAGTGGTTTTTTGACGAGGGAACATGAGGGAGATGTCTTGCATTTGGCTTAATGTCACAAATCGCGATTCACACATTATGTGCCACACACATACATTTTGTGCCGCGATCGCGCTACACTGTGTGGCCTATTTATCTCGCATCAGGAAGCCTCATGCATTGCCCATTCTGCTCCGCTGTGGACACCAAAGTGATTGATTCTCGTCTGGTTAGTGAAGGATCGTCGGTGCGTCGCCGTCGTCAGTGTCTGGTGTGTCATGAGCGTTTTACCACCTTTGAAGTAGCGGAGCTGGTGATGCCGCGCGTGGTGAAAAGCAATGATGTGCGTGAACCCTTCAATGAAGACAAGCTCAGTAGCGGCATGATCAAGGCGCTGGAAAAACGCCCGGTGAGCGCCGATGCGGTTGAGAGTGCGGTCAATCATATTAAAACTCAGCTGCGTGCCACCGGCGAACGCGAAGTGCCTAGCGCATTGATCGGCAATCTGGTGATGGATGAGCTGAAAAAGCTCGATAAAGTCGCCTACATTCGCTTTGCCTCGGTCTATCGCAGCTTCGAAGATATCCGCGATTTTGGTGAAGAGATCGCCCGCCTACAGGATTAATCCATGACTGACGAACGCTACATGGCGCGCGCGCTGGAACTGGCGCGCCGCGGACGCTTTACCACCACACCTAATCCCAACGTCGGCTGCGTGATTGTGCGCGAAGGCGAGATTGTCGGCGAAGGCTGGCATCAGCGCGCCGGCGAACCGCATGCCGAAGTGCATGCGCTGCGTATGGCGGGCGAACGAGCTGCTGGCGCAACCGCGTATGTCACGCTGGAACCTTGTAGCCACCATGGACGCACGCCGCCGTGCTGCGATGCGCTGATTGCCGCTGGCGTGACGCGCGTGGTCGCTGCGATGCAGGATCCCAATCCGCAAGTGGCGGGACGTGGACTCTATCGTTTACAGCAGGCGGGCATCGACGTCAGTCATGGCCTAATGATGAACGAAGCGGAAGCGCTGAACCGGGGTTTTCTGAAACGCATGCGCACCGGATTCCCGTGGATCCAGCTAAAACTCGGCGCATCCCTTGATGGGCGCACCGCGATGGCGAGTGGCGAAAGTCAATGGATCACCTCCGCAGCCGCAAGGCGCGATGTGCAACGTTTACGTGCGCAGAGTTCAGCTATTCTTAGCACCAGCGCCACCGTGTTAGCGGATAACCCATCGTTAACGGTGCGCTGGAGTGAATTAAACGAAGAAGTGCGTGCGCAGCTCGACGAAAGCCAGCTGCGCCAGCCGGTGCGTGTGGTGATTGATAGCCAACAGCGCGTCACGCCGCAACATCGCTTGATTGACCAGCCGGGCGAAACCTGGCTGATGCGCAGCGAACCCGATCAACAAGCGTGGCCCGCCAGCGTGGCCCAGATCGCCGTGCCGCAGCGTGGCGAACAGCTTGATCTGGTGGCGATGATGATGTTGCTCGGCCAGCGGCAGATCAACAGCGTGTGGGTAGAAGCCGGTGCCGGTTTAGCGGGCGCGCTGCTGCAAGCGGGCTTGGTGGATGAGCTGATCGTTTACATGGCGCCGAAGCTATTAGGCAATGCTGCTCGCGGCCTGTTTACGCTGCCGGGACTTGAACAGCTGGCCGATGCGCCGGCCCTGAGTTTTAGCGATGTGCGCCTGGTTGGCGAGGACCTGCGCCTGACGCTGACACCGCGTTGAAAGTGCGCGGAAAAGCCTGAGCGCGTCGCCAAAGAGTATGATAGAATCCGCCCCCTTCTGCGGGGCCATAAAACAACCCAAAGGATATGTATGAAAGTTATCGAAGCTCCTGTTGCCACGCCTGATGCAAACATTGCCATCGTAATTGCGCGTTTTAACAACTTCATTAATGACAGCCTGCTGGACGGCGCGATTGACGCACTTAAGCGCATCGGCCAGGTGAAAGCAGATAACATCACCGTTGTCTGGGTTCCGGGTGCATACGAACTGCCGCTGGCAGCACGCGCGCTGGCGAAAACCGGTAAGCACGACGCCATTGTTGCGTTGGGCACTGTCATCCGTGGCGGCACCGCACATTTCGAATATGTTGCCGGTGAAGCCAGCTCGGGCATTGCGCACGTCGCGATGACCAGCGAAATCCCGGTGACCTTCGGCGTGTTGACCACTGAAAATATCGAGCAGGCGATTGAACGCGCCGGCACGAAAGCAGGTAATAAAGGTGCCGAAGCGGCCCTGACTGCACTCGAAATGATCAACGTATTGAAAGCCATCAAAGCCTGATTTTTGTAAGGGGAATTTTGTGAAACCTGCTGCTCGTCGTCGCGCCCGTGAGTGCGCTGTCCAGGCGCTTTACTCCTGGCAGCTGTCCAAGAACGACATTGCCGATGTGGAATACCAGTTTCTGGCGGAACAAGACGTCAAAGACGTCGATATTAGCTATTTCCGCGAATTGCTGGCCGGTGTGGCGACTAACAGCGCGTACCTGGACGGTCTGATGAAGCCTTACCTGTCGCGTCAGCTGGAAGAGCTGGGCCAGGTAGAAAAAGCCATCCTGCGTATTTCGCTGTATGAGCTGAGCAAGCGTTCTGATGTGCCGTATAAAGTGGCCATCAACGAAGGCATCGAGTTGGCAAAAGTGTTTGGTGCTGAAGACAGCCACAAATTCGTCAACGGTGTCCTCGACAAAGCTGCCCCGCAAATTCGACCGAATAAAAAATAGTCTTAAAGGCCGGTTTTCCGGCCTTTTTCTCATTGAGACCTGACTTATGTCTTGTGGTGAATTCGAACTGATCGCACGTTACTTTAACCGCGTCACCAGCTCCCGCCGCGATGTGGAGAAAGGAATTGGTGACGACTGCGCGTTACTCAACGTGCCAGAAAAACAGACACTTGCCATCAGCACCGACACGCTGGTTGCTGGCGTCCACTTCTTACGTGATATCCATCCCGCCGATCTCGGCTACAAAGCCGTCGCCGTTAACCTCAGCGATTTAGCCGCCATGGGCGCCGATCCTGCCTGGCTGACGCTGGCATTAACGCTGCCTGAAATCGATGAAGAGTGGGTAGCGGCCTTTAGTGATAGCCTGTTTGAGCTGCTGGATTATTACGATATGCAGCTGATTGGCGGCGATACCACGCGCGGACCGCTGAGCATGACGCTCGGCATTCACGGTTTAGTGCCGGTGGGAAGGGCGCTGAAACGTTCGGGTGCCAAGCCCGGCGACTGGATTTTTGTCACCGGCACCTTGGGTGACAGCGCAGCCGGTTTGTCGCTGCTGCAGCATCGCCATCGCCTGAACGATCCGGCGGTGCACGAAGCGTTGATCAAACGCCATCTGCGTCCGATGCCGCGCGTGCTGCAAGGCCAGGCGCTGCGTGGATTGGCGACCTCGGCGATCGATATCTCTGATGGCCTGATTTCCGATCTCGGCCATGTGCTGACCGCCAGCCGCGTTGGCGCTCGCATCAATCTCGATGCGTTACCGCTTTCAGCAGCATTGCGCGATCACTTCGAGCCTGAACTGGTGTTGAAATGGGCGTTGAGCGGCGGCGAAGATTACGAGTTGTGCTTTACCGTGCCGGAAGTGAACCGTGGCGCGCTCGATGTGGCGTTGGGCCATTTTGGTGTGCCTTATACCTGCATTGGTCAGATTGCACCGGAATCGGAAGGGCTGAGTTTGCTGGAAAACGGCAAGCCGCGCAGCGTGGATGTGAAAGGGTTTGATCATTTCGGTGTGAAGTGAATGAGGTGGCCATGAATGGCCACCCTACAACAGGTCGCCATTAATGGCGACCTGGTTCCTGAATCACTCAAAGCCCACCATCGGATGCGGTTGATACACCGTCTCCAGCTCGGCAATCTCATTCTCACTCAACTCCACATCCACCGCTTTCACCAGCTCGGCGAACTGCTGCTTGCGCGAGGCACCAATAATCGGCGCGGTGACCGCCGGTTTATGTAATAGCCACGCCAGCGCCACCTGCGCACGCGTCACGCCTTTATCGGCGGCAACATTAGCCAGACGCTCGGCAATCGCCGCATCGTTCTCTTCGGTGCCGGTATACAGCTTCTCCATCACGTTATCCGATACCGAGCGCGCGGTGGTTTCGCCCCAGGGACGCGTGAGTTTGCCGCGCGCCAGCGGGCTCCACGGCAGCACCGCGATCCCTTCGCGCTGACACAACGGATGCATGTCATTCTCCTCTTCACGCTGAATCAGGTTGTACTGATCCTGCATGCTGACAAAGCGCGCCCAGTTGTTCTGCTTCTGCAGATCCAGCGCCTGAGCAAATTGCGATGCGTGCATCGATGATGCGCCGATGTAACGTGCCTTGCCGGATTTCACCACTTCGTGCAGCGCTTCCAGCGTCTCTTCAATCGGCGTGTCGTAATCCCAGCGATGGATTTGCAGCAGATCGACGTACTCCATGCCAAGACGCGTCAGGCTGTCATCAATCGATTGCAAGATATTGTTGCGCGATAAGCCTTGTGACAGATTGCTCAGAGGGAAATAGACCTTGGTGGCGACCACAACCTGATCGCGGCGGGCAAAATCTTTCAGCGCGCGGCCCACGATCTCTTCGCTGCTACCGTCGGAATAGCTGTTGGCGGTATCGAAGAAGTTGATGCCGGCTTCCAGCGCCTGCTTGATCAGCGGTCGGCTGCTCTCTTCGGGTAGCGTCCACGCATGATTACCGCGTGTTGGATCGCCGTAAGTCATGCAGCCTAAACAGAGACGCGAAACCTGTAAATCGGTCTGGCCTAAGGGAATGGTTTTCATGTATTTGGGCTCCTGCTCTTATGCTTGAGGAAAATCGTTCCCTAAGCATAGCAGCAGGCTCGCTCACCGGGCGGTGAGCGAGTCGGGCAGATTACTGGGCGAGCCAGTCAGCGATTTGCTGCTGAATACCGGCGGCATCCAACTGATAATCCTGACGCACTTCTTCCTGCGTACCTTGTGGGATGAACTCATCCGGCAGACCGAGGTTGAGCACTGGCACGCGCAGGCGTTTTGCCATCACGTACTCGTTGACGCCGCTACCGGCACCGCCTTTAATGGCGCCTTCTTCCAGCGTAACCAGCGAATCGTGGCTGGCTGCCAGCTCGGCAATCAGTGCTTCATCAAGCGGCTTCACAAAACGCATATCCACCAGCGTGGCATTCAGCGCTTCCGCCGCGGCAGCGGCTTCTGGCAGTAAGGTACCGAAGTTAAGGATCGCCAGCTTTTCGCCGCGACGCTTTACGATACCTTTGCCCAGCGGCAAACTCGCCAGCGGTTCCAGCGTTGCGCCAGTGCCGGTGCCGCGCGGGTAACGCACCGCACTTGGGCCAGCTTGATAGTGATAACCGGTGTACAGCATCAGACGACATTC
>NZ_DAMBSA010000185.1:0-8722 GCF_032054795.1 Pantoea sp. CTOTU49201 | reverse complement strand
ATTCGCAGCGCTGAGGCTTTTACGTTGGGCCAGGAGCCTCACGCATGGATGCGTGAGGCAGTTCGGGGCGGCCAGGACGGCCGATCCCCGAACGATCCGTCGGCACGACGTGAAAGCCGAAGGCACCGCGCCAGCGGCGCGAGGACGGCCCGTGACGCAGCTGATGTGTCAGAGCCCACACCAGATTTAAAAAGCATTAGGCCATCTGGCCGCCTTTCTTATTACGCTACAACTGGCATCCCGGACACCAATAAAACGGCCGCGATGACAGCACGCCCTTCTCAATCACCGCTCCACATCGCCGACATTTTTTGCCCTGCCGATGAAACACCTCGAAGCGAAACGCTGCCTCTTCGTGATACTTCTTCATGCTGCCACGCATCTGATACGACAAACGCGGCACCGCCAGCATCGCTTCACTCAATGCCGTCAACTGCTGCTCGCTGAGATCCTGCGCCCGATGCGACGCAAGCAATCCGGCGTGCCACAAAATCTCCACGCGCAGATAATTGCCGAGGCCGGCTAGAAAGGCCTGATCGAGTAACAAGCCGCTGAACTGGCGACGGCGAAAACGCGGCGACAGCAAACGCTCGCGCACCTCTTCCACCGTTAAACTGGCATCCAGCACATCCGGGCCTACACGTTGCAAAAACGGATGCGCCGCTAAGGTATCAGCATTGAGCAGCTCAATATCCGACGCGCTATACAGCAAAATGGTTTTATCCGCGGTAGCGAGCCGCACGCGCAGCTGGCGCGTAGTATTCGGCTGCGTGCCGGTTGGCACCACGCGCCACACGCCGTACAGCTGATTGTGGCTGTAGAGCGTTAGCCCGTTGGAGAAGTGGGTGAGCAGCGCTTTGCCGCGTGTTTCGAAGGCGTTGATGGTGGCATCCATCAATGCCGGTTCGTAGGTTTTCAGCTGTGGAAAGGCAAACCACACATCGGTAAGTGGTTTGCCAACCATTGCCTCTGCCAGCTGATCCGCCGCGCGGCGGATCTCCGGTCCCTCAGGCATAACAACTCCTGTTAATGCGTGGCGCCACCGACGACGCGGATATCATTTTCGGTACTCAGGATCACCTGCAGCGAAGTTTCCAGCGCCTGAATTACACTAGACGTCGCCATGCTGGCCACGCCGGGATGGTGCACCGCTTGTTCCGGCATATACGGGATGTGAATAAAACCGCCGCGCGCCTTGCTGTTGCTGGTGTGAATCCAGTGCAGCAGGCTGTACATCACGTGGTTACAGGTGAAGGTACCGGCAGTTTGCGATACCGAAGCCGGTACGCCTACTTCACGCAGTGCGGCAACCATCGCTTTGATCGGCAGCGTGGAAAAATAGGCCGCCGGGCCATCCGCCTCAATTGGCTGATCGATCGGTTGCTGCTGGTTGTTATCCGGAATACGGGCGTCATCCACGTTGATCGCGACACGTTCAACCGTGATGTCGGCGCGGCCGCCAGCTTGCCCGACGCACAGCACGCGATCGGGTTGAATCTCGTCCAGCACGCGCGTCAGCACTTCACCGCAGGTGGCAAACACCACCGGCAGTTGGCGTACCACAATGCGCGCACCGGCGATCTCTTTGCCGTCGAAGGTTCGCACTGCTTCCCACGAAGGGTTGATAGTTTCGCCACCAAAAGGCTCAAACGCCGTCATTAACACCGTTTTCATTGCAACCTCACAAGAACATCAGGAAGTAGAGCAAAACAATATTGACCAATAACAGTAGCACACCGGTTGGCACCTGAGCCTTGATCACCGCGTTGCGGTCCGGCAGCTCCAGCAGGCGCGCTGGCACGATGTTGAAGTTGGCCGCCATCGGCGTCATCAGCGTGCCGCAATAGCCGGAGAACATACCAATCGCCGCCATCACCGCAGGATTACCGCCGTGTTGCAGCACCAGAATCGGAATACCAATGCCGGCGGTCACAATCGGAAAGGCAGCGAACGCATTGCCCATCACCATGGTCAGCAACGCCATACCCACCGCATAGACCGCGACGGCAATCAGGCGATTATCCACCGCCAGATACTGCTCGGTGAGGTGCGAAATCGCCGTGCCGACACCGGCGCTGGTGAACAGCAGGCCAAGCGTGGCCAGAATCTGCGGCAGAATAAACGCCCAACCCACCGCATCCAGCAGACGACGGGTTTCCTGCATCGACTGCAGCGGCTTTTCGTGGGTAATTTTCAACGCGATCAGCCAGCCCAGCAGGCAGCCAATCATCATGGAGAACAGCGTCACCAATGTGGAGTGATTACCGGGACCAAACACCGTGTCCTGCAAGCCGGGAATATGGTTAAACGCCAGCACGCCAATCACCGTTACCAGCGGAATCGCCAGCGCTGGCAGGAACAGTTTGTTATGCAGGCGTTTAGCGCTTTCCTGTTTCTGCTCGTCGCTGCGCTGATGATAGCGGCCCAGACGCACGCCACCGAAACCGGCAATCAGCGCCATCAACACTACGGCCACGCCCACGCCAATATGCAACCAGCGACGGCCTAGTTCAGCATCGCCCGCCCATTGTCCCATCAGCTGGTAAGCACCATCACCAATCAGGAAAATCAGACCATACAATGCCCAGAACAGGCCGGTGGTAAAACGACGCGGGTTAGCGCTGTCACGCCAGGAAAGCACGGCGACCACCAGCAGGATCACGCCTGCCAGCCACATCAAATATTGTTGCTGGAACATTACTTCCCTCCTTTGGCGTTCAACGCCTGCTGGTTCAACGCGCCCAATTCACGCGACAGCTGGCGATCGAGACGCACCAAACGGGCTGAATGAATGAGGAAAGCACAGAGCGCGGTAGGGATGCCCCACAGCGCAATATGCAGCGGTTCGGTGCTGATACCGGCAGATTCCTGCATGAAGTTATGCATGAAGATAATCGCGCCAAAGGCAACGAAGATATCCTCGCCGAAGAACAGACCGATGTTATCGGTTGCCGCAGACATGGCGCGCAGACGATGGCGCACGTCTGGCGGGACGTCACCGTAACGATTTTCGGTAGCGCCTTCAGCCATCGGTGCCAGCAGCGGACGCACCATCTGCGGATGGCCGCCAAGGCTGGTCAAGCCCAGCGCGGCGGTGGCTTCACGTACAAACAGGTAGACGATCAGCAAGCGTCCGGCGGTGGCGGTTTTGATCTGCGCGATCCAGCTTTGCGCGCGCTCTTTCAGACCATGACGCTCCAGCAGGCCGATAACGGCCAGCGGCAGCAGCAGAATCAGCGGCAGGTTGCGGGTATTGAGGAAGCCCGAGCCGAGTTTTTCCAGAATGTCTGCCAGCGGCAGATGCGCCGCCAGCCCGGTGACGAAGCCCGCCACAATCACTACCAGCACCGGGTTAAAGCGCAGCACAAAACCCAAAATGATGGCGGCAATACCCAACAGCGGCCAGAGGTTTACCACGTTATCCATGTTGTTCCCTTATGTGAAAAGACAAAGCCCGGCGTGATGCCGGGCAATGAGTAAAACGTTATGCGCTGGTGACAGCAATCTGACTGGTCGCAAATGCCGCGCGCAGCGTGCGGGCGAATTGCAGCGCGTGTGCGCCATCGCCGTGTAAACAGACGGTTTCAGCGTTAACCTTGACCCATTCTCCGCTGATGCTCTGCACTTGACGCTGCTGTACCATCGCCAGCGTTTGCGCCAGCGCCTGATCGGCATCTTCAATCATCGCGTGCGGCTGGCTGCGTGGCACTAACGCCCCGCTCGCCAGATAGCCGCGATCGGCAAACACCTCTTCGCGGGTGCGCAGACCATGATGCGCCGCCGCCGCAATCGACGCGCTGCCCGCCAATCCCACCAGAATTAATCCGCTATCAACGGCTTTCACCGCGCGCGCAATGGCATCCGCCAGCTGCGGATCGCCCGCCGCCTGGTTGTACAGCATACCGTGCGGTTTGACGTGCACCAGCCGTTCGCCTTCGCTCTCCGCAATGCTTTTCAACGCACCAATCTGGTAGATCATCTGCGCATAGACTGTTTCCGGCGGTAGCTGCATGGGGGTACGACCAAAGTTTTCACGATCGGGGAAACTTGGATGCGCACCAATCGCCACGCCAGATGCTTTGGCCCAGCGCACCGATTGCAGCATGGTTTGCGCATCACCGGCGTGGAAGCCGCAGGCGATATTGGCTGAACTCACCAGCGTCAGCAGTTCCTGATCGCTGGCGCTGCCTTCGCCGAGATCGGCGTTAAGATCAATCTTCATGTGCCAATCCCCAGGCTATTTGGTCGAAGGAGCGTTGTTGATGCTGTTTGGCGTGAATCGCATCTTCCAGCGTACAGTGGATGAAGTGAATCGGTTCGCCGAGGCGAATTTGCGCCAGATGATAGAGATCGGCTTCGATGATGCAGGCAATGCGCGGATAGCCGCCGGTAGTTTGTGCGTCCGCCATCAACACAATCGGCTGACCATTAGGCGGCACCTGCACCACGCCAGGTACTAAACCGTGCGACAGCAAATCGCGCGTTGCATCGCGATGCAGTTGACGTCCCTGCAGACGATAGCCCATGCGGTTACTTTGCGGACTGAGCTTCCACGGGCTGCGCCAGAAACCCTGCTGCGCCTCACGCGAGAACTCGTTGTATTCCGGGCCCGCTAAGGCGCGTATGCGGTTGCCCCACAGCAGTTGCCGCACGCCGGCTTTATCTTTGAAGTCACGCGTTGGTTTACCCAGCGGCAGTTCGTCGCCGTCCTGCAGCTTACGTCCCTGCCAGCCACCAAACGCCGCCTTAAGATCGGTACTGACCGAACCGAGCATTTCCGGCACGGCAAAACCACCGTTGACCGCCAGATAGCTGCGCATACCGCGCGTTGGCGTTGCCAGCGTCAGCACCTGCCCTTTTTTCACCGGCAGACGCCAGCCAGTCCAGACCGGTTTGCCATCCAGATCGGCATTGCAGCCCGCGCCTGTCAACGCAAACCAGCCATCGCGGGTAAACTGCGCTTTAAATTGTCCCAGCACGATTTCCAGCACCGCGCTCTGCTCGGGGTTACCCACCAGCATATTGGCGGTGCGCATTGCCGGTTGATCGAGCGCGCCGCCGACACTGATGCCGTATTGGCGGAAGCTAGCGCGGCCGTGGTCTTGCAGCGAGGTCATCATGCCCGCGCGGAGAATTTTCAACATACGCCCTCCTGCTGCGGCACAAAGCGTACGCTATCGCCGGGGCGTAACAGTGTCGGAGGATGCTGAAGCGGATCGAACAGGCTAAGCGGTGTGTGACCAATCAGTTGCCAGCCGCCGGGCGCGGCTAAAGGATAGATGCCGGTTTGGCTGCCGCCGATGCCCACTGAGCCGCTCGTTACCAGCACGCGCGGCTCAGCACGGCGTGGCGTGTGTAAACGCTCATCCAGGCCGCCGAGATAGGGGAAACCAGGCTGGAAGCCGATAAAATAGACCACATAATCGATGCTGCTGTGCAGTTCTACCGCTTGCTTTGGCGTCATGTTGGCGCGATCCGCCACCACCTGCAGATCGGGTCCGCCTGCGCCGCCGTACACCACCGGGATTTCAACGCGGCGCGATTCCGGCAGCTGCGCTTCGCTCTCTTCCCACCAGCGCTGTAAACGCTCAATGGCGTCCAATGCATTGAGTTGCGGATCGCGCAGCAGCAACGTCAGGTTGTTCATTCCAGGAATCACTTCCTCTACCTGCTCGTTCTGCTGCAGTCGCTGACACAATCCCCAGATGCGCTGCTGACTGGTCAACGAAACCGGCGGTTCCAGTTCCAGCACCACCGCGCGCTCACCTAGCAGATAACAACGTGCTCGTTGCAAAAAACAACCTCCTGGTCAAATTCAAAACATAACGTAGGGTCGCCATTCATGACGACCGCATGTCTCGTTTATGCGTAAAGGCAATAAGTTATGCGAAAGTGACAGAGATGTGTCAACAGATTTGCGCCCTTAAACGCAGGTTAAGGGCGTGAGAATGGAAGAATCAGGCAGGATTGTCGATGTCGATAAAGGTCACATCAAGGCCATGATGGGTGGCTAACCATTCGCCCAGCGCCTTGATGCCGCCACGTTCGGTCGCGTGGTGTCCAGCGGCAAAGAAGTGCAAACCTTGTTCGCGCGCGCTGTGGATAGTTTGCTCAGAAACTTCGCCGGTAATAAAGGCATCAACGCCAAAGGCTGCGGCGCTATCGATAAAACCCTGACCGCCGCCGCTGCACCAGGCGACGCGCTTGATCAATGCCGGCGCGTTATCGCCGCAGTGCAGCGGTGTGCGACCTAAACGCTGGGCAATTTTCTGCGCCAGCGCCGCGCCACTCAAAGGTTCTGCAAGTTCGCCCCACGGCACCAGCGGCTGAATCTCGCCTTTCACTTCAATATCAAACAGGCGCGCCAGCTGCGCGTTATTACCCAACTCGGGGTGCGCATCCAGCGGCAGATGCCAGCCATACAGGTTGATATCATTGGCTAACAGCGTACGCAGACGCTGGCGCTTCATGCCTTTAATCACCGGCGCTTCGCTTTTCCAGAAATATCCGTGATGCACCAGCACCGTATCGGCGTTGCGCTTCACCGCTTCATCCAGCAGCGCCTGGCAGGCGGTGACGCCGGTGATGATGGTTTTCACCTCGGCGCGCCCTTCAACCTGCAAACCGTTCGGCGCATAGTCGCTGAAGGCGCTGTTATTCAGCTGCTGGTTGACGATCTGTTCTAACTCGACATTATTCATTACGGCTCCCTGACCGCCTCAAGCCGCGCTGCGAGCGCGCTCAAAGGCGTCTAGTGTCTTTTTACGTGCGTCCTTATGTTCCACGATTGGCGCGGGATAATCGAGTTTCTTGTTATTTTTCTGCGCCCACACCTGCGGCTGGTGGATATCGCTGTCGGGCACGTCGCTGAGTTCCGGCAGCCACTGACGGATAAACGCGCCCTGTTTATCGAAGCGCTCGCCCTGCGTGGTGGGATTGAAGATACGAAAATAGGGCGCGGCATCGGTGCCGGTTGACGCGGCCCACTGCCAGCCGCCGTTGTTGGCGGCCAGATCGCCATCGATAAGTTGCTGCATGAAATAGCGCTCACCTTCACGCCAGTCGATCAACAGATCCTTCACCAGGAAACTGGCGGTAATCATGCGCAAGCGGTTATGCATCCAGCCGAGCGTGTTGAGCTGACGCATGGCTGCATCAACAATCGGATAGCCGGTTTTACCCTGCTGCCAGGCTTTGAGATGCGCTTCGTTTTGCTGCCAATCCACGTTGCGCGTCCAGTCGACAAACGGCTGATGCTTACACAGCGCGGGAAATGCCACCATCAGATGACGATAGAACTCGCGCCAAATCAGTTCGTTCAGCCAGGTAAAAGCCTTGCCCTCGTTAAGCGCATCGGGATGCTCTTTCAATACGCGATGCAGACATTGACGCGGCGACAACACGCCTATCGCCAGATAGGCCGATAACCGGCTGGTGCCGTCAATGGCCGGCAAATCACGCTGATCCGGGTAATGTTGCACCGCATGTTTGGCGAAGTGGCGCAGCTGTTTTAACGCGGCCTCTTCCCCAGCCGGGAACATGGTTTCATCAAAGGCTTCATAGGGATAATCAAAGGCGGGGATCTTCTTTTTGATGCTGATGGGCGCGCCGTCACGCGCTTTCGGCGCGTGATAGCACTCCGGCAAGCCCTGATGCAGGCGACGAACAAAAGCTCTGCTGAACGGCGTGAATACCTTGAACATGGTGTTGCTGCCAGTTTGCACGCTGCCCGGCGGCAACAGCAGGCTGTCGTCGAATCCCTGACAAATCACGCCCAGCGCATCCAGACGTTTCTCCGCCCTGGCATCGCGTTCTCGTTCGTTGATTTCGTACTGATAGTTATAGAACAGCGCATCAACCTGCTGCTGCTGGCAAAATTCCGCCAGATGATCAATCGAAGCGGCAAAGTCATCACACTGATGGAAGTGCAAAGGAATGCCGCGTTCGGCCAGCGATTCCTGCAACAAACTGAGATTTTGCTGGATGAACGCCGCCTGCTTAGGTGCCATGTGGTGCTGCTGCCACTGCTGTGGTGTGGCTATAAACAGCGCAATCACTGTAGCCTGGCTATCACGGCAGGCAGCGGCCAGCGCCATGTTGTCATTGATGCGCAGATCGTTACGCAACCAAACTAAATGGGTGGTCATAAAGCCCCGAAATTATTGTCCGTAGCGCAAACGCAGCGCTTCTGGATATGGATCAAAGTAGCGCTGTTGTGCCAGCCACGGATGCGGATATTCCGCCATGTAGTGTTTCAGCATGGTGATCGGTGCTAACAGCGGCTGTACGCCCTGACGATAACGATCAATCAGTTGCGCCAGCTCCTGCCGCTGCGGCGAACTCAGTTGCGGACGGAAGTAGCCTTGTACATGCATCAGCACATTGGTGTGATTACGTCGCGATGCCTGATGTGACATCAGGTGCATCAAGCGATTGCGGTACTCAAAGGCGTAATCCTCCAGCGAATCCCACTGATCCATCGCCGCGACAAAGCGGCCCATCTCGCGATATTCGTCCTGCGCATGAGATAGCAGCAATAATTTGTAGCGACTATGGAAGGCCATCAGCTTGTGGCGCGATAATCCGCTGCGCCACATTTCGTTGAATTCGTGCAGCGCATAGACGCGGCCGATAAAGTTTTCGCGGATAGCGTCATCATGCAGACGACCATCCTCTTCCAGCGGCAGCCACGGCATCTCTTTCTGCAGAAATGCAGTAAACA
>NZ_DAMBSA010000184.1:2090-8799 GCF_032054795.1 Pantoea sp. CTOTU49201 | reverse complement strand
AAAAAGCAAAAAGCCGATGCATTTCTGCATCGGCTTCTTTAAATAGATTGGCGGAACGGACGGGGCTCGAACCCGCGACCCCCTGCGTGACAGGCAGGTATTCTAACCAACTGAACTACCGCTCCGCGCTTTGTTCCCCGTCGAGAACGAGGCGCATATTAATAGCAGCTTTCACACCCGTCAACGCTTTTTATGTGGGAATGTTTCGTTTGGCGTTTTTTTCAGCTTAACGTCGATTTTCCACGCAAAATCAGCCGTTTTACACACGCCACAGGCAGCTACCGCCCTTCTTCTGCACTAAATCCAGACGACCTTCGTGCGCAGCAATCTCTTCATCGCTGGCGCTGACCACGCGCAGACCTGAACTCGGACGCACTATCCGCTGAATGTTCTCACCGCCGCCCTGATTGTTCTGCTCACCATCGAGTGAAAAGGCCAGCGAAGTCTGACCACCGGTCATCATCAGGAACACTTCGGCCAGAATCTCGGCATCGAGCAGTGCGCCGTGCAGCGTACGCTTGCTGTTGTCTATCTCATAACGGTTGCACAATGCATCGAGGCTGTTGCGCTTGCCGGGATACATCTTACGCGCCATCGCCAGGCTATCGGTGATCTGGCAGAAGGTTTCGGTTTTGCCAATATCCCGCTTAAGCATGCCGAATTCGTAATCCATAAAGCCGATATCGAACGATGCGTTATGGATCACCAGCTCCGCGCCACGGATGTACTCGAGGAATTCGTCGGCGATATCCGCAAACATCGGCTTATCAAGTAAGAATTCATCGGCGATACCGTGAACGCCAAACGCTTCCGGATCCACCAGCCGATCGGGCTTCAAATACATGTGGAAGTTGTTGCCGGTCAGGCGACGGTTGATCACCTCAACCGCACCAATTTCAATGATGCGATGTCCTTCATAATGCACACCGATCATGTTCATGCCGGTGGTTTCGGTATCGAGGACGATCTGGCGGTTATTTGCAGTGCTCATAGGACTCGTTTTATGTCAGACTTGGCGTTTTGTCAGAAGGAAGTCTACCAGAGATGCGCAAACAGGTAGAAATATTCACCGATGGATCTTGCCTGGGGAATCCCGGTCCCGGCGGCTACGGCGCCATTTTGCGTTATGGCGCGCATGAAAAAGAGTTCAGTACGGGTTATCGCCTCACCACCAACAATCGCATGGAAATGATGGCGGCTATCGTGGCGCTCGAAGCGTTAAAACAGCCGTGTGAGGTGGTGCTTAGCACCGACAGCCAATATGTTCGTCAGGGCATCACCAGCTGGATCCACAACTGGAAGAAGCGCGGCTGGAAAACCGCCGATAAAAAACCGGTGAAAAATGTCGATCTGTGGAAACGCCTCGATGTAGCGCTCAGCAACCATGAAATTAAGTGGGAATGGGTTAAAGGCCATGCGGGGCATCCGGAGAACGAACGCTGCGACGAACTGGCGCGCAGCGCGGCGGGAAATCCTACGCAGGATGATATCGGCTATCAGGTTGAATCCTGATCCTTCACTTCACGAAACTGGCGCGTAACGTTAACCGTTTGACGTAGCTGGCTTTGACTCAGATTCTTCTTCATTTTGGTGGGCGTTAACGGGAACGTGCGTTTACGTGCCACCACAATGTTCAAACAACCGAGCGCCGGTAAATGCGCGCTGATCACCCTGCCCCCCTGCCGATGCCACGGCACCACCTGAAAACGCGTGCGGTAAACCACTTCATAATTCAGCAGGCCCAGCCAGTCGAGCAATCGCACCTGGCTGAACATCCGTCCACTCCACGGCGCGCGCGAGTGCAAACCCGGAATGCCTTTGCTGATCCCTAATAGACTGAAAGGATTGAAGCCGCTGATGATCATCCAGCCATCATCGATCAATACCCGATCCACTTCGCGCAGCACGCGGTGCGGATCCTGACTCCACGCCAGCGTGTGCGCCAGCAAACAGGCATCAACTGATTTAGATTCAAAGGGTAATTGCGTGTTATTGGCGATAACCTGTAACTCATCGCCCTCAATGCCCACATTCACCTGATGCGATATGGCACACTGACTGGTGTTGATTTCTGCGCTGAGGCTGCCAATTTTAAGCATATGGAAGCCATACAGCTTGCCGAGATAAGGCTGTAGTTGCTGAGTGAGCGCGTCGCGAAAATAGTCTCCCATTGGCATATCGCGCCAGGAGCGCGGTGCAGTCAGGATTTGGCGTGTTTTAGCCGGCTTCATGCTCTACCATTTTCCTTTTTCTACGACCTGAGAGGTGTTTATGAATCTTACCAGTATTCCCGCATTGCAGGATAACTACATCTGGACACTGACGGACGATGACAATAAGTGTTTGATTGTCGATCCCGGCGAAGCACAGCCGGTGCTGGATAAAATCAGGGCCAATCATTGGCAACCCGTGGCGATTTTGCTTACGCATCATCATCACGATCACGTTGGCGGCGTGGATGAGCTTTTGCAGCACTATCCCGATTTGGCGGTTTTCGGTCCACAGGAAACTGCAGATAAAGGAGCAAAGCATATTGTGGCCGAAGGCGATGAATTTACCCTGCTTGGGCTAGATTTCCGTGTCATCGCAACACCCGGTCACACTTTAGGACATATCTCATATTTCAGCTCCCCTTATCTTTTCTGTGGAGACACGATGTTTTCCGGCGGCTGCGGGCGTTTATTTGAAGGCACTGCGGAACAAATGTTCGAATCATTTCAAAAGCTTAATCAGCTCCCTGCAGATACTCTTGTTTGCTGTGCGCATGAGTACACTTTATCCAATATGAAGTTTGCTGCGGCTATTCTGCCCCACGACCCTAAAATTTTGGCAAGGTATCAGCAAATTAAGGACTTACGCGCAGAAAACCGCATTACTTTACCGACAAAACTGGCCTTAGAGCGGGAAATAAATTTATTTTTACGCACGCAAGACGCTGATTTACAACAGGCTTTAGGCACTAATGTGTCATCGTCAGCGTTATGGCAAACTTTCGCCGATCTACGCGAGAAGAAAGACCGCTTTTGATATTTGAGGTTGTGTTGTGGTGGACCGTCACGTATAGTTGCTCGTCTTTTAAGCGAACTATTGACACACACATGAAGGCTAAAGCGATCTTACTCGCCTCGGTCTTGCTGGTAGGATGTCAGGCATCAAGGAATGACGCCAATATCCCCGTACAGCATGCCCAGAGTCTGTCTTCAGCTGGTCAAGGTGAAAATGGAAAGTACGGAGATCGATTGTTGTCGCCGCGATGGCAGGATGATGGAACAAGCCTCGCAGAAGATACTGATCTCTGGAATCACATTAGTGACGAGTTGAAGATGGGGATTCCGGAAAACAGCCGGATCCGCGAACAAAAAACAAAATTTTTAAAAAATAAGAGCTATCTCCACGATGTAACATTACGGGCAGAGCCGTACATGTACTGGATAGTCGAGCAGATACAGAAACGTAAAATGCCGATGGAACTGGTACTGCTACCCATAGTGGAGAGCGCTTTTGACCCACACGCAACATCTTCTGCGAATGCCGCCGGCATCTGGCAGATTGTTGCACAAACGGGCAAAAACTATGGTTTGAAACAGAACCAATGGTACGACGGACGCCGCGATGTGGTGGCCTCGACCAAAGTAGCGCTGGATATGATGCAGCGTCTAAACGGTATGTTTGACGGTGACTGGTTACTGACCATCGCCGCCTACAACAGCGGTGAAGGACGTGTGCTGAAGGCGATGAAACAGAATAAGGCGCGCGGTAAGCCGACTGACTTCTGGAATTTATCGCTGCCCCGCGAGACTACGGTTTACGTACCTAAAATGTTGGCCTTGAGTGAGATTCTCAAGAACAACAAGCGTTATGGTATCAAACTGCCGACCCCGAACGAGAGCCGTGCATTAGCTCGTGTAGAGGTGGGACAGCAGATTGAACTGACGCAGGCTGCCGATATGGCCGGTATGTCTCTCAGCAAGCTGAAGACATTTAATGCCGGTTATAAAAACGGAGCCACAGCGCCAAATGGACCACACTACATTATGGTGCCGAAGTCCAATGTTGCTAAGTTGCGCGATTCACTGGCTTCCGGTGATATCGCTTCCGTGCAGCCTACCGAGATGGCGAAAGTCAGCGCGGCAGGAAACAGCTACACGGTACGCAAAGGCGACACCTTGTCTGGTATTGCCAGCAAGCTTGGCGTAAGCGTCAGTGCACTGAAACAGCAGAACAATCTGCGCAGCGCTTCTGTTCGTACCGGTCAGACTCTGACCGTGAGCGGCAAAGCGAGCACGCAATTGGCTGATAACGGCAACAGCATCACCTATCGTGTACGTAAGGGTGATTCTTTTGCCAGTATTGCAAAACGTCACGGAGTGAACACCAAAGACGTTATGCGCTGGAACAGTGACGCTAAAGACATTCAGCCGGGCGACAAGCTCACTCTGTTTGTGAATAATAGCGCAACACCTGATACCTAATGCCCCGAAAAGGCTGACTTTTGTCAGCCTTTTTCATTTTCTGCTTCCGCTGAATTCTGCATATCGCCTGTTCAGGCACTAACTTACCCTTCGCAGTATGACTTCAGGTTATCGTTGACTGTTGCGAGACGAGAGCTCGAGCGTATTGGCTTAACGCTCGATACCGTAGAGAGAGTTGAACTCAACCAATAGCGGATTGTGGTCTGAGGCGCGCGTCACCAGCACAGAAGCCTCGCTGACCTTCATATCACGATAGAAAACGAAATCCAGTGGGCGGCCAAAGGCTTTACGACGATGGTCATCCGTGAAGTTCACTTCACGCAGTGACATCTCCCGCGCAAAGCGATACAGCGCATTCATACGCTGACGACTCCAGGCGTTAAAATCCCCCGCCATGATCACCGGGCCGCGATGATGCTGAATCTGTTCGCCAATCGGCCCGAGCTGTTTGCTGTAGACATCGACACCGAGACTGAAATTGACCGCGTGAATGTTCACCACCATCAGCATTTCGCCAGTCGGCAACGGATATGCCGTGACCAGCGCAGATTTGGCTAAACGCAGCAGCGGTTCACGCTCGCGTAGTGGGCAGCAATAAACAGGATGCGCAGATGCCAACGTCATGACGCCAGAAGGGTGTTGCGGTAGGACAAAGGCTGGCACCTGATCGGCGGCGAGGTAGTTACTGGTGGCGAATTTGACCAGTTCGGGCGTGGCCTGCGCCTCCTGCAGCAGAACAAGATGGGCATCTTTGCCAAAACCTTGCAGCACCGACATCCAGTCTGCGCGTTGCTGCTTGAAGATATTCCAGACTAAGACTCGCAGTGTGGGATCGGCTGGCAAAGGTGCGCCAGGCGGTAATGCCTGCCCAAGATGCAGCATTGCCCCCGGCGGAAAGATCCGCTCTGCTGGCTGACCTGCTACATAACGCATTGAATAAGTTTTTTTCCGCACTTTCCCGCCTGACTGGTTTACGACTCGTACTTCACCTGACTGTTATAGGGATTTTAGCGCGGGGTTTCAATTGGTGTTCTTGATTGTCGGAATTCGCCTCACAGCTTACCAATGTAAAAGCCTGCCAGCTGGCAGGCTTTTACGCGTGCTATTCCATCGCTATCGCCGTTTGAGGTTTGTCGAGTTGACCACTCACTCGCACCAGCAGCAGCGCGCCAAGCACAATCACCGCACCAACCCACGGCGTTTGCGCCAGTCCATAATGCTCGACAATATAACCACCTACCGTGGAACCCAGAGCGATACCGATATTGAAGGCCGCAATATTGAGGCCTGATGCAACATCTACCGCACCTGGCGCATAGTGTTCAGCTTTCTGCACCACGTAAACCTGCAACCCCGGCACGTTGGCAAAGGCAAAGATACCCATAACTAATACTGTCGCCACTGACATAAAGTGCATGCTGGCGGTGAACTGGAACACCATCAGTAAAATGGCCAGCGCCATAAAGATCAGTGTTAAAGCAGGAACCGCGCCACGACGATCGGCAAGTTTCCCGCCCCAGATATTACCGATGGCGACCGACACACCATAACCCAGCAGAATCACACTCACCGCGGTAGGCGAAAAGCCAGCCAGTGACTGCATCATTGGCGCCAGAAATGTGAAAGCCGTAAATACGCCACCATAACCTAACGCAGTAATAGCATAAATCAGCAGCAGACGTGGATTGATCATCACACGCGCTTGCTGTGCTAACGTTGTTGCCGGTGGTTGAGCAATATTACGCGGGATAAGCAGTTGGCTTGCCACCAAAGCAATGATGCCCAGCAATGACACAGCCAGGAAGCTTTCACGCCAGCCAAAGTGTTGCCCGATGAGCGTACCCAACGGCACGCCAGTAACCAACGCTACGGTCAGACCGCCAAACATAATGGCAATGGCACTCGCTGCCTTCTCTTTGCTCACCAGGCTGGTCGCTATCGTCGAGCCGACAGAGAAGAACACTCCGTGAGCCAGGCCGGTAAGCAGTCGGGCAATGACCAACGTTTCATAGTTTGGTGCCAGCCAGGCAACCAGGTTGCCAACGGTAAAGAGCACCATCAATCCCATTAATAATTGCTTGCGCGCTAACTTACCGGTCAAAGCAGTCAACACCGGAGCGCCAACGGCAACGCCCAAAGCATAAATAGAGACCAGCATTCCTGCGGAAGGCAGCGTAATACTGAGTTGTTCAGCGATGGTTGGGATCAGCCCGACAATAACAAATTCTGTCGTTCCG
>NZ_DAMBSA010000184.1:0-2080 GCF_032054795.1 Pantoea sp. CTOTU49201 | reverse complement strand
GATTGTCAGCGCCCAAAGTGCAAGTGGCATGATTAACTCCCATGAAGTTTTGATGGGCGTTAGTATTGCCTCATGCTTTAATGACAAAAAGATGCAAAGTGAGAATAGACTTTTGCTTTTGGAGGGATAATGAAGGCATCGTCAGATGAGCTTAAGGTGTTTATCGCTGTGGTGGAGAGCGGCAGCTTTAGTCGGGCAGCAGAACAGTTGCAGATGGCCAATTCAGCAGTAAGCCGCACGGTTAAAAAGCTGGAGAATAAGCTGGGTGTGGCGCTCTTAACGCGAACTACGCGTCAGCTAGCGCTCACTCATGAAGGCGAGCACTACTTTCGCCGCGTGCAAAAGTTGATGCAGGAGATGTCGACCGCCGAAAGTGAGCTGATCGAGCGTCAGCTGGCGCCTCAGGGCGTGCTACGTATCGATGCAGCTACGCCGGTGATTCTGCATCTGTTGCTGCCGATGATTAAACCCTTTCGTGAACGTTATCCAGACGTCACGCTATCGCTGATCTCTTCGGAGAGCTTTATTAACCTCATTGAACGCAAAGTCGATGTGGCGATCCGTGCCGGCAATTTAACGGATTCTACGTTGCGCGCTCGTCTGCTCTTTATTAGCTATCGCAAATTAGTGGCCACACCGGCTTATCTGGCGAAATATGGTGTACCAGCATCGGCAGCAGATTTAGTAGAGCATGAATGCCTTGGCTTCGTTGAAACGCCACGCTTAAATCGCTGGCCTGTCGCAGATGAAGGTGGCGAGCTTTATGACATCACGCCGGGTATGTCATCTAACAGCGGCGAAACGCTCAAACAGCTAGTGCTAGGCGATCAAGGTATCGCGTGTTTATCAGATTTTATGGTGGATAAAGAGATAGCGGATGGCACTTTTATTGAACTGCTAGCTGAACATCGAGTTCCAGTCGAGATGCCCTTTAATGCGGTCTATTACAGCGACTTGGGAGTTAGTCAGCGCGTTCGGGCTTTTATCGATTTTCTAAGTGAATGGGTTAAAGATCAGCCCTGGCGAGTGCAGGGCTGAAGAGGTAAGTCGCGATTAATCCCAGTCTGGTGCCAGACCTTCAGGACTCACTAAACGCTGCTGACGATCCAGCGCGGCAATATTTGCCATATCTTGATCATCTAACTGCAGATCAACTGCTGCCATGTTGCTCGCCAGATTTTCACGTTTGGTGGATGACGGGATCACCGCGTAACCTAACGTCATCGCCCATGCCAGAACCACCTGAGCTGGAGTGGCTTTGTGCTTCTGTGCAATCGCGTCGATTACCTGATCTTTCAGCGCATCGCCATAAGCCAGCGTCATGTAAGAAGTGATGTGAAGACCATTCTTTTGAGCAAATTCAACCACCTGACGGTTCTGCAGGAAAGGATGCAGCTCAATTTGGTTAGTGGCAATATTTTCCGCACCAACCGCGTCAATCGCCTCTTTCATCAAGGCGATTGGGAAGTTTGAGATACCAATCTGACGCGTTAGACCTGCTTCTTTTGCTGCCATCAGTGCCAACATGCTCTCTTTCACTGATACCGCCGCTCCCGGAGAAGGCCAGTGGATCAAGGTGAGATCGACATAATCGGTGCGCAGTTTTGCCAGGCTCTCTTCCAAGCTGGGAATCAACTTCTCAGTCGAAAGATTCTCAATCCAGATTTTGGTAGTAACGAACAAGTCTTCACGTGCGACGCCACTCTCAGCAATCGCCTGACCCACAGCCGCTTCATTTTCATAGATTTGCGCGGTATCAATTGTGCGATAGCCAAGTTCCAGAGCTGTTTTAACAGAATGGATTACAACATCGTCTTGCAGACGGAAAGTACCTAAACCAAAGGCGGGGATTATCATGTTTTCCTCATCGGATAGCGTTATGTTTCGATGGGAACTATTCTGGCAGGTTTATTGTTGCTGAAAAATCCGCTTATAAGCAGAAGAATTTTGATTTTTCATCAACAATGTTAGCGTAATTACAGACATGAAAAAGCCCTGACTTTTCAGTCAGGGCTTATCAATTAAGTGGCGGAACGGACGGGGCTCGAACCCGCGACCCCCTGCGTGACAGGCAGGTATT
>NZ_DAMBSA010000183.1:0-8827 GCF_032054795.1 Pantoea sp. CTOTU49201 | reverse complement strand
TGCTGACCTGGCGCAACAAAGATTTCTTCGGTCTGGTGAAAGGCTGGAACGTTGCGGCTCAGTACGAAGGTAAAAACGATCGTACCGATGCAAGCGTTGCAGTACGCCGTTCGAATGGTGATGGCTATGCGCTTTCAACCTCATATGACTTCGATTTCGGTCTGAGCCTGCTGGCGGCCTACGCCAGCCTGGATCGTACCAATACCCAGAACCTGGCAGCGCGTGGTGACGGTGACAAAGCGCAGCACTGGACCGCAGGTCTGAAATACGACGCAAACCAAATTTACCTGGCAACCATCTACGGCGAAACGCTGAACGCGACGCCAATCACGGGTGGTTTTGCTAACAAAGCGGTGAATTTTGAAGCGGTTGCACAGTACCAGTTCCTGAACGGTCTGCGTCCTTCAATCGGCTACGTATCCTCTAAAGCTAAAGACGTTGAAGGTATTGGCGACGCTGACATCTTCAAATACGTTGGTGTTGGCGGGACTTACTACTTCAACAAAAACATGTCTGTGTATGCTGAATACAAGATTAACCTGTTGAAAGATAACAATGCGCTGAACATCCCAACTGACGATGTCACCGCTGTAGGTCTGGTTTACCAGTTCTAAGTTGCATTACCCTCATAGCTATTCGGCTAGTGTCGGCTGAATATGCGCAAAGGGCAGCGAAAGCTGCCCTTTTTTATTGGCGTGATGCGATTACGGCGCCATCAAATCAAAGCGATTGTCATCACCCTGATCCAATGAGAACGGCGGCTGCAATTGCAGGACGATTTCGTTCGAAGTGACGCGATTCTGTTTGCTGTCCTCTAACACCACCGACAAGCGATAACTGTTATGCGCGCCCGGCGAGCTATCCCACGCGGGCATTATTACGCTCCAGCCCTGCGGATCGTTGGGATTAGCACCCGGCGTCAGGCTTAGCGCTTGGGTATCGCCCTGCCACATCACTTTAACGATCGGATTGGTGCTGCGGATCTGCAGTTTCAACGGCAAACTTTCTCCGCCATTTAGCTGCCACGGCGGCGTGGCGAGAAACACCGACAGCGTTTTACGCTGGCGATATTCCAGCACCGGCGTATAGCTGCGCGTCACGTTATCGTAGCGACTGCCGCGCAGCGAGTGCGCCGCCGCTACGTTATCCGGACTCAGTTGCTGGCTGAGCGCCACGCCAAAGCGATAGTTGAGACGCAAGCCAAGTTGATCCTGGCTCTCACCGCTGTCGCTGGTTTTGTGGCTGGCGGATAAGGTCACCAGCGGCACTGGCGTGTAAGTGACACCAAAGGTCAACGCCGACGGATTGTGGTAGCGATTGCCGGAGCTAAACAGATCGACGTTATCGCCAAGATATTGCTGCCAGCTCACCGACGCACCGAGCTGACGATACTGCGGCAAATAGCCTTGGGTGGTGAAATCGTAGCCGCGCGCCATACGCTGCTGCTGGAAAGGATTGCGATCCTGCCAGCCTGAGAGCGGCGTGTAATAGTTGGCGGAGAAGCGCAGATAGTCGCCCCACGCTTCGGTACCCAGCGAAGCGCGCTGCAGGCCACTGCTGAACATGCGGTCAACAAAGCCGTTATAGCCCAGTTGCCATTTGCCCGCCATCCAGCGCTGGCCGAGACCCACATTGCCCACCAGCCCATCATCGGTTTGATGGAAACCCACCTGACTGAAGGTCAAATAGCGATAGTTATCCGCCCACGGTGTCAGCAGCGAAGCACCGCTGCCGTTAAAGTTGCCATCGATGTCCACGTTGAAGTCGATCTGTGCGTTGCCATACGGCGACAGCAATGATTGACCTTCATTGACCAGGCGATTTCCCACTTCATCGCGGAAATGATTAAAGGCCCACAGTCCGGCCTGCTGGCTTAACGAATTGTCGTCCGTGCTGTTCTGGCTGGCTTCGCCAATGCTTTTGGCAATGGTCGCCAGCTTTTTGTTGAACGCTTCGGTTTCGTCCTGATAGCCCAATGCAGGCAACTGATCGGCCATTTTCTGAAAACGTGTTGGATCGCTAAACGGCGCATCGGCGAGTTTAGTGTCAGAAATCAACGCCAGCGCAGGCGCGGATGCCGCAAGTAATGAAAAACCAGAGAGATATCGCACGCTTTTGAGTGATAACAAAGTAGATAACATAGCTAAAAATAGGGTTCGACCCGGTTCAGAATTAGAGGTGGCTCACAAAACTGCATAAGTCTACCCTAGCATATTCTGATGCAAGTGCCGGAAATGTCTGGTTTCGATTAAGACAATAGCGGGTACTTTCGGATTTGTAGAGTGCGCATTCGTGCGCATCTGGAAACCAGGTCGCCATAAATGGCGCCCCTACGGATGCAGCAATTGTTTTGTAGGGTGCCCATTTATGGGCACCTGGAATACCAGGTCGCCATAAATGGCGACCCGGCGGATGCAGCGATTGTTTCGTAGGGTGCCCATTAATGGGCACCTGGAAGCCAGGTCGCCATAAATGGCGGCCCTACGGTGAACTATCAGGAGAAGATCAAACCGCCATCCACATTGATGGTCTGCCCGGTGATATAGCGTGCATCGTCAGAAGCGAGGAAAGCCACTAAACCAGCGACATCTTCCGGCTGTCCTGCGCGCTTAAGCGGGATGTTTTCTACCCACTCCGCCATCAATTCGCCTTTGCCATACTGCTTTTTATCGCTGCTGAGGATCTCGCCCCACACGCGATCGTTGTAGTCCCACATTTCACTCTCAATAATGCCCGGACAGAAGGCATTCACCGTGATATGCCACGGCGCCAGCTCCAGCGCCAGGCTCTGGGTAATCCCGATCACGCCCATCTTGCTGGCCGCATAGTGCGGCGTATAAATGAAGCCCTGCCGTCCCTGACCGGACGAAGTATTGATCAGGCTGCCGCTGCCCTGCTTGACCATATATTTCGCCGCTTCCCGACAGCACAACCACACGCCCGTGGTGTTCACCGCAAGGATCTTCTCGAAATCGCTTTTCGGCATCGAGTCGAAGCGATCGATGGTGATGACGCCTGCATTTTGAATCGACACATCAATGCTGCCGAAGCGTTCAGCCGCCTGCTGATAGAGCTGCTGTACCTCATTTTCATCGGTAACATCGACCTGCAGCGCCAGAATCTCATTACCAAACTGCTGCTCGATTGTCTGCGCAGTGCTGAAGACGCGCTCCGAATTTGACACCATCACCAATCGCGCGCCGTCGCGGGCAAAACGCGCCGCAATGCCCGCGCCAATGCCGCGGCATGCGCCGGTAATCACCACCGTTTTTCCACTAAAATCGCGTGTCATATTGCCTCCTGTTATCCATGTGTCGCTTCAGGCAGGGCGGCCGATTGCTGCTTTTTTTCATGTCTGCGCAGCAGCACCACCTTACTTTGTAATTTTTGCTGGAACTGGTCGATCACCACCGCAGTAACAATTACCAAACCTTTAATCACCATCTGCCAGAAATCGCTGACGCCCATCATCACCATGCCATCGGCGAGGAACACGATGACAAAAGCGCCGATAATTGAGCCCGATACGCGCCCGCGTCCGCCCGCCAGCGCCGTGCCGCCCAGCACCGTGGCACCGATGGCATCCATCTCGAACATATTGCCGGTCATCGGATGCGCGGTTTGCAGCTGCGACGCCACAATCAAACCGACCAGCGCGGCGCACAAACCGGAAAAAGCGTAGACAAACACTTTGACCTTGATAATCGGTACGCCCGCCAGGCGCGCCGCCGATTCGTTGCCGCCTGTAGCGTAGATGTAACGACCGAGCGGCGTTTTGCGTGTCAGATACAAGCCCAGCAGCAGGAAGCCGAGCATCATCCATATCGGGATATACACGCCCAGCACCGAACCGGAACCGAGCAAAGCGAAGCCGGTATTGCCGAGCGCTGGCGTACCGACGAGGTTGGCATAGGTGCTCCCATCGTTGAACAGCAGCGCCGCGCCGCGTGCCACGTACATCATGCCGAGCGTACAGATAAAGGGCGCCACGCCAAGTCGCGTGACCACCGTGCCATTAATCAATCCCAGCGCCACGCCGAACAGCGCCACCACCAGAATCACTTCGGGCACGTTGAAGAACAGCACATTGCCGCCCCACAGCGGAACGCCGTTGGTGAGCAGCGCGCCCGCCACCATGCCGCAAATGCCCGCCACCGCGCCCACTGACAGATCGATGCCGCCGGTCAAAATCACCAGCGTCATGCCGATCGCCAGCAAGCCGGTGATCGCCACATGCTGTGTCATGATCAGCAGGTTGGAGGTGGTGAGAAAGTTAGGCACCATAAAACTGAAGAAACTCACCACGATTAATAAGGCAATAAAGGTGCGCGCCTTAAGCAGGTACATGTAGATCAGGTATTTTTGATTCATCGTTTACTCTCCAGCGGGCTCAATCATGCGGCGTTGAGGCGCTAATCAGGGCTTCGCGCGTGGCCGCCGCGCGCGGTAAATCGGCGGTGATACGACCATCCGCCATCACCAAAATGCGGTCAGCCAGCGCCATCACTTCATCCAGCTCGGACGAGGAGAACATCACTGCCAATCCCTGCTGCGCCAGGTTGCCAATCAGGTGATAGACGTCGGTTTTTGCCCCCACATCGATGCCGCGCGTCGGCTCATCCAGCAGCACCACCTGCGGCCCGGTCATCAGGGCTTTGCCCAGCACCACTTTTTGCTGATTGCCGCCGCTTAAGGAGGTGATCGGCAATTCGGCATCGCTGACTTTGATGGCGAGATGACCAATCATTTCATCAACGCGGCTCTTTTCTTTGTGCGGATTGAGCATGCGCCAGCAGCGGCGGAAGCCGCGCAGGCTAAGATCGCTGAGCGTCATGTTGGCGGTGATCGACATCAGCTGCACCACGCCTTCGGTTTGACGATCTTCTGGTACCAGCGCGATACCTTTTTTCAGTCGCTGCTGGAAACTGCGTTTCTCCAGCGCTTCGCCATTTAGACTGACGCTGCCCGACTGACAGTGCATCATGCCAATCAGCCCCTTGAACAACTCGGTGCGTCCCGCGCCCAGCAGGCCGTAGATGCCAATCACTTCGCCTTTGCGCAGCGAGAAAGAGACATCATTGAGCTTGTAGCCGCCGTTTTGATGCAGCGCGGTGAGCCCGTTGACGCTGAGTACCGTTTCGCCCTGGGTCGCCGGTTGGTAATCGAAGTGTTTCTTCTTGTCGCCCACCATCTGCTCGATAATCCACGGAATCGAGGCATCGCGAACTTCGCGTTCGCTGATAAAGCGTCCGTCGCGGAAGATGGTGATGTGATCGCCAATCTCCATCAGCTCCTCTAACCGATGAGAGATATAGATAATGGTGACGCCGCGCCGTTTCAGCTGGTCGATGACGTTGAACAGCACCTTCACTTCTGACTGGCTGAGCGCGCTGGTCGGTTCATCCATGATCAGCACGCGTGTGTCTTTTGATAGCGCGCGGGCGATCTCCACCAGCTGCTGATGGCCGATACCGAGTTCAGCCAGCGGCGCGTAGGGATCGACATCCAGTTCCAGCCGTTCCAGCAGCGCTTTGGCCAGCGAATATTGGTACTTCTCGTTGATCACGCCGCGCTGGAAAAACTCATTGGCCATGAAGATGTTGTCCATCACGTTCATGTTGGGAAACAGATTCAGCTCCTGAAAGATAATGCTGATGCCCTGTTTTTCCGCCTGATGCGTGGAGCTCAGCGACACCGCTGCGCCGTCCAGCAGAATCTCGCCCGATGAGGGGATCTCGACGCCAGCCAGCATTTTCATCATGGTGGATTTGCCCGCGCCGTTTTCGCCAATCAGCACGTTCACTTTGTTGCGATAGACGCGGTAATTGACCTGATCCAGCGCGGTGACGCCGGGATAGATGCGCGACACGTTGCGGGTTTCAATAATCACGTCATGTTGAGGCTGTTGCATATCCGCTCCTTACTGACGTGTAATCGCCGCAGGTGTCACATTCGGCACCTGCTCCGGCGTATCGAAGCTGCTAAACACGCCAGCAAGCTGCACTTTGTCACCCACTTTGGGCTTGAAAGCACTCATCATGTTCGCCGCCTGCTGATTGATCGCGCGACTGTAGTCGCCGAACAGCACCTGATCGTTAAAGTCCTGATAGCTGGCACCTTTATAGGCATCGCGCAACACCGTACCGGGAAAAATCGGGCCAACCTGCACAGTGATGTTGTCACCGGACACATCCTTCACCGTCATCCGGCCATTACGCGACGTGGTGTTGACGGCGGTGACTTCGCCGCTCACGTTGACACTGAACACACACGGGTTCTCTTCCTGACTGCGATAACCATAGGTTTTACAGGCGCTATCAAAATCTTTGGCGGACTTCAGCGCATTCAACAACTCAGCCACCGGCTTCGCATCATGTTGAATTTGTGGCACCAGTTTTTGTTGCCACGTTTGGGCAATATTGCCCATTTTGGGATTGGGAGGATTTTTCAGGTCGGCCAGCTCCTGCTGCGACACAATGCGGCAACCGCTAAGGATCACGACAGGAAGCAGTAACCAGAGTCGTCTGTGCATCACATTCTCCTGGGCGCCCGATAGACGGGCGCACCGCATTGATTACGACTTGAAGTTAAAGTCCTGCACGCCTTTGGCGTTGTCTGGCGTGATGAGAATGCCGCGGAACATCACGCGTTGCTTCTCAGGCTTGGTGCCTTTCTGAATAAAGTTGTCGAGGTCGGTCACGCCCTGCGCCGCAATGGCTTGCGCCTGTAACATCACCGTAGCTTTCAGATCGCCTTTCTCCACCGCGTCACGTTCATCATTGCTGCCATCAATGCCGACCACGATGACGTCGTTACGGCCCGCCGCTTTCAGAGCCGCAATCGCACCCAGCGCCACGGGGCCGTTACCGCAGATCACCCCTTTCACATCCGGATGCGCCTGCAGAATGCTGTCCATGATGCGTTTGCCGTCAATCAGCGTGCCTTTGGCATCCTGACGCGCGACGCTTTTCATGTCGGAATATTGGTCGAGCACCTGATGGAAGGATTTGGAGCGCGTCACGCAGTTGTTGTCGGCGAGGTTGCAGGTGAGTTCCGCATAGCTGCCCTTTTCACCCATCTTCTCAACAAACACGTTCGCCACGTCGGAGCCGGCCTGGAAGTTGTTGTGGGTGATTTGCGCCAGCGCTACGTCGTCTACCGGGATTTCACGGTTGATCAGCACCACCGGAATGCCAGCATCTTTGGCTTTTTTGATGGCGGCCACGCTGGCGGTGGAGTCGGCGTTATCCAGCACGATGCCCTGCACCTTTTTGCCGATGGCGGCATCAATCAGTTCACTTTGTTTTTTCACATCTTCGCCATGCGACAGCACGCTGGTTTTATAGCCCAGCTGCTGTGCTTTGAGGTTGGCACCTTTGGCTTCGGAGGCGTAATACGGGTTATCCAGCGAGTTCACCAGAATCATGATGGTGCCTTTATCGGCAGCGAAACTGGCTTGGGAGATCATGCAACTGGCGATGGCAGTTAACAGCAGGGTACGTTTTTTCATGGTGAGGTTCTCTCATTGTTATATTGGGTCACGCAGGGTCAGCCGTTCTGGTGTTGGCGCGGCTTACCAGATGGTAAAACCACCGTCGATCATTAAGTCTGCGCCGGTGATCATGTCGCTGCCGTTGCTGGCGAAGAACAGCACCGCGGCGGCGATTTCGTCGGTATAGGCAAAGCGTCCGAGTGGGATCAGCTTTTTCATCTGCTCGCCCTTTTCGCCGCGCCAGGCTTTTTCACCCATCGGCGTCAGCACCACGGTGGGCGACAAGGTATTAACGTTGATGCGATAGGGAGCGAACTCTTTGGCCATCACTTTGGTCATGCCGAGCAGACCGGCTTTGGCTGAGGTGTAGGCAACGTGGTTATCGATAGCGATAGAAGCGGCCTGCGAGGCGATATTGATGATTTTTCCGCCGTTACCGGCGCGCACCATGCGTTTACCGGCTGCCTGCGAGCAGAGGAAAGGTCCGGTAAGATTGACGTCGATCTGCTTTTGCCACTCGGCAAAATCGGTTTCTAACACCGGTTGCAACATCACGTAGCCCGCGCAGTTCACCAGGATATCGATCTGACCGTAATGCTGTTCGACGTTATCAAATGCCGCTTCAACCGAGGCTGGATCCGTCACGTCGCAGCACACCAGTAGCACGCGATCGGCAGCAAACTGATCCTGCACGCCCGCCACTTTTTCGCTTTCAAAAGGCGGATAGAGCAGCGCCAGCCGTGCGCCCTTCTCCAGCAGCATGGCGTTACTGGCCATCGCAATCCCGCCCAGCCCGCCAGTGACCACCGCCACTTTACTGGTTAAATCCTGCTCAATGTTTACGCCGTAGCGCAGGTTAACGTCATATTCCCCACTCATCGTCTCTCTCCATAATGGTGTACGGCGGCTCTGCTTACGGCTGGCCGGGTTATCGTTTTAGTAAATATCATTTTCGAACAAAAATATAAGCTATCGTTTAATAATGGTTTGTGGAGGAGATCAAATTTCATACAAATCGCAGCAAGAAAATTCATCCCCATGATTTTATTAACTTTGCGTAAATTACTGAATTTATAACATGGAGAGAGCTGCTAGTGGCTTTCTGCGAAATCAATCGCATAGCAGATAATGATTTTCATTCGAAAACGAATGATTCTGGAAGCTGCCTCGCAAATGCCCAAAACGCAGAGTAAAATCAGCTCGGGTTTCCTTATTGGCGAAACCAGACCGTGATTGGAAAGAGGGAGCATTTCGATTGAAAAGCAAAACTGAGCAGCTGGCTGATATGCAGCAGCGCCGTGAGAAGATTCTGGAGATGATCCGCGAAGACGGCAC
>NZ_DAMBSA010000182.1:0-8870 GCF_032054795.1 Pantoea sp. CTOTU49201 | reverse complement strand
AATCGCGCGCGCAATACCGCAAGATTATTGCCGAGCTGGTGGAGCAGGGCGCAGAGGCGATCATTCTTGGTTGTACCGAAATCACCTTACTGGTGAAAGCTGAGGACGCCAGCGTTCCGCTGTTCGATACCACCTTGATCCACGCCGAAGACGCCGTAAAACTCGCGCTCCCGTAGGGTCGCCATTTATGGCGACCGATTGACAAGCATTACGAAATTCATGGCGACCAGGCGCACCTCACCTATTTATGAGGTGCGCTTCAACTTGCGTGCCAGAACCTGCAACTGCTGCGCAATCTCCGCCACATCCACTTCATCCTGCAGCGGTGCTGCCGTGGTTTCCCGCAACACTAACTCGGTTTCCAGCGTCTTCTCTGTCACATCGCCGCCTTCCAGCTGAGCCAGCAAGCGATCAACGCTCACCACGCCCAACTGCTGCAGATCCTGACGCACGGTAGTTAACGGCGGCTGATACCACGCGCTTTCCGCCGTATCGTCATAGCCAATCAGCGAAATCTCCGCCGGGATCCTCACGCCATGTTGATGCAGCGCCCGCATCGCGCCGAGCGCCATCTGATCGTTAGCCACCAGCAGCGCCTGCGGCAGACGGTCAGGTAACTGCGCCAGCAGCGCCTGATAGCCCGTTGCCGCGCTCCAGTCACCGCTCAGCACGCAGAATGGCGTGAGTTGATGCGCGGCCAGCGCTTGCTGCCACGCAGCGAAACGCGCGCGCGCCGATGCAGAACTTGCCGGGCCATTTAACACGCCAATCTGACGATGGCCGAGCGCCACCAGATGATCAACCGCCTGCTGCGCACCGGATTCGCTCTGATACTGGCACTGCGCCACTTCAGCGCTGCGCTCCACATCGAGAAACAGCACCGGTTTGTGGTCGCACTGCTGCTGAATCTGCGCGGCCTGCGCGGCATCCAGCGGCAGGTTGATCAGCAGCGCATCTACGCGCTGCGCCAGCAGTTCATTCACAGTGTCCTGCGGCGCGCTGTCGGGATTCGCCATGGCGATCACCAGATGATAACCCTGCGCTGCCGCGCGTTGCTGAATCGCCGAAGCGATTTGTGCGGGCGCCATCAAGGCTAAATCACTGGTGGCGAGTCCCAGCGTACGGGTGTTTTTACCCGCCAGCTGCTGTGCCACGCGATTCGGCACATAGTTGAGTTGCTGCATCGCGGCTTCTACTTTGGCGCGGGTGCGCGGCGAAACCTGCTCGGAATGGTTGAGGACGCGGGAAACGGTTTGATAAGAAACCCCAGCCAGATGAGCAACATCGTCGAGGGTTACGGAGCGCGCAGTCATGAATCTCTCCTGAAGATTAAGCTGCGAGTGTAGCAAATTTTTCCCTGCCGACACGCACTTAAGCCGCTACACTGCCAAAGGTATAAAGAGGAGAACCGGATGCAACTCACTAACCATCAGATTCAGGATATCAATACCTTGGCGGCCTGGCTGGCGCTGGATCAGATGCCACAAGATGGCACGCTCGATATCGATTTAGCCATTCTCGCCGGTCACGCGGTGCTACCGAACGTGGAAGCGGTGATTGCCGTGGCGAAAAAGTATCAGCTGCCGTTATTGATCAGCGGCGGCATTGGCCACTCAACGCCGCTGCTGGTGGAGATGCTCGCGGCGCATCCGCTGTATCGCCAAATCGACAGCAAAGATAAAAGCGAAGCCGAATTGTTAGGCGATGTCGCCCGCGTCTTTGCCGCGCTGCCGGACGATCTGCTGCTGCTGGAAACCGCTTCACGCAACTGTGGGGAAAACGCCGCCTTCAGCCAGAAACTGCTGGATGAGCACAAATGGCAGCCGCAGCGCGTGCTGCTGGTGCAGGATCCGCTAATGCAGCGTCGCACCTGGGAAACCTTCCGCTATCAATGGCGCGATCGCGCGGATGCGCCGGAATTTATCAGCTGGCCGGTGTTTGTGCCGCAGGTGAAGATGGACGCAGGCATGCTGCGCATCATCGGTGCGCCGCCGCAAGGATTGTGGTCGATGGAGCGTTTTCTCTCGCTGCTGATGGGGGAAATCCAGCGCTTGCGTGACGATGAAAATGGTTACGGGCCGCGCGGCAAAGGTTTCCTTGGCCACGTCGAGGTGCCAGAAGCGGTGGAAGCCGGCTGGCAACGCCTGAAGCAGTTGCCAGGCGTGCAGTCACGGCTATGATGTACCAGTCACTCACACTATCTGCGTAGGGTCGCCATTCATGGTGACCTGGTGCGCATAAATGCGCACCCTACGAAAAACCAATTCGGGGATTGTCATCCCTGGCGACCCGTTTTATAGACCCTGCACGTACACCTGCAAATTGACATACACCGCGTTCAGCAACGGCGTCACCACGCCGCTACGTGTGCCGCGCACCAGCAGATCGCCAATCACCTGATCGGCCTCAATCTCAAAGCCCTGGGTTAAATCGCGATACATCGACGAGGTCATCGCCGCTTTGGGATTATTGAGCGTCTCATAAATCTTCGCCGTCACCGCCGGGCGCTGCTGATAACCTTCCGCACTCAGCACCGCCAACACTTCACCAAATACACTTTGCAACATCGCTTCGCCGCCTTGAGACGTCAGCACCTGTTGCGTATTACCGCGCGCGAGACAACACACCGCACCAAGCGTGCTGAGCAACAACCATTTTTCCCACAGCTCGCTGATGATGTTGTCGGCAAACACCGTATCAAACTGCGCCGCACGCAGCGCTTCATCCACGCGCTGCAAACGCGCATCGTTGTTTCCGTCCAGCGCGCCGTAATAGAGGATATGCAGCGGCGTCATCTGCAGCACTTCGCCGTTTTCACCCAGTGTGGCGTTGATTTTGCATAAGCCGCCGATCACCTTGTCGCCAAAGCGTGCACGCAGCGTATCGATATGTCGCATGCCGTTGAGGATCGGCATGATCAGCGTGTCAGGACCGACAGCGGGCGCGATGTCATTCATCGCCTGATCCAGCGCGAAGCTTTTCACCGTCAAAATAATCAGATCAAAATGCCCATCCAGCGAGCCGGCCTGCGCCAGCTGCGGCTGAATCACTTCGCTGCCGGATGGCGTTTTCAGCACCAGACCGGTTTGCTGCAACTGCTGAAAGCGGCGCTCGCGCACCAGAAAAGTCACATCACGTCCTGCTTGCGCCAGACGCGCACCGAAATAGCCGCCGGTGGCGCCGGCGCCGACTACCAGAATACGCATGGTCAATTTTCCCGTTGAGAGTGAAAGCCTTACCTTAAAGTGACCGGCGACGGCTTTCCAGCCCGTAAATGCTGAATCAGATACAAGATTTTAACGATGTTTAAAAAAGGCTCAAACTGTTCGTATTTACTCGTACAATAGGTTTAGGCTGTTGCGCAGCGGCGGGCAATGGTGCGCGCCGCATAACTAGTCGAATGACTAAGGACGCATCATGCCCCGAACCCTCCCCATCGAACGTTATCGTAACATCGGCATCTCCGCGCACATCGATGCCGGTAAAACCACCACCACTGAGCGCATCCTGTTTTACACCGGAATGAGCCACAAGTTAGGTGAAGTGCACGATGGCGCGGCAACCACCGACTGGATGGCGCAGGAGCAGGAGCGTGGTATCACCATTACCTCGGCGGCGGTGAGCTGCTTCTGGCCGGGCATGGACGGCAGCTTCACGCCGTACCGCATCAATATCATCGATACGCCCGGACACGTCGATTTCACCATCGAAGTTGAGCGTTCAATGCGCGTGCTTGATGGCGCGGTGATGGTGTATGACGCCGTCGGCGGCGTGCAGCCGCAGTCTGAAACCGTGTGGCGCCAGGCCAATAAATATCATGTGCCGCGCATCGCCTTCGTCAACAAAATGGACCGTCAGGGCGCGGACTTCTTCCGCGTGGTGCAGATGATGAAAGACCGCCTGCACGCCAATCCGGTGCCGATTGTCATTCCTATTGGTGCGGAAGAGCACTTCAGCGGTGTGGTCGATCTCAACAAAATGCGCGCCATTTACTGGGACGACGCCAGCCAGGGCATGAGCTTCAGCTATGCGCCGATTCCTGCTGAGTTGCAGGCACTTGCCGCCGAGTGGCGCGAGAACATGGTGGCAGCAGCGGCAGAAGCCAGCGAAGCGCTGATGGATCGCTATCTGGAGCAGGGCTATCTCAGTGAAGACGAGGTGATTGCCGGATTGCGTCAGCGCACGTTGCTCGGTGAAATCCAGCCGATGCTGTGCGGCAGTGCGTTCAAAAACAAAGGCGTGCAGCGCATGCTCGACGCGGTGATTGAACTGATGCCTTCGCCGCTCGACGTACCGGCGGTGAGCGGCGTCAACGAGCAGGGCGAACACGATGAACGTCATGCGGATGACAGTGAGCCGTTCTCGGCGCTGGCGTTCAAGCTGATGAGCGATCCCTACGTCGGACAGCTGACCTTCGTGCGCGTTTACTCTGGCGTGCTGCGCAAAGGCGACAGCGTGTGGAACGCGGTGAAAGGGCGCAAAGAGCGCATTGGTCGCATCGTCCAGATGCAGGCCAATGACCGCATCGAGATCGAAGAGATTCGTGCTGGCGATATCGCCGCGTGTGTAGGTTTGAAAGAGGTCACCACCGGCGAAACGCTGTGTGATCCTAATGCGGTGATCACGCTGGAGCGCATGGAGTTTCCCGATCCGGTAATTTCGCTGTCGATTGAGCCGAAAACCAAGAGCGATCAGGAGAAAATGGGCCTGGCGCTGCAGCGGCTGGCGGCCGAAGATCCCTCGTTCCGTCTGCACACCGATGAGGAATCGGGCCAGACGATCATTTCCGGCATGGGCGAGTTACATCTGGAGATTATCGTTGATCGCATGAAGCGCGAGTTTGGCGTGGAAGCCAACATCGGTCGGCCGCAGGTTACCTATCGCGAAACCATTCGCAAAACGGTACGCGACGTGGAAGGCAAGTTTGTGCGTCAGTCGGGCGGTAAAGGTCAGTACGGCCATGTGGTGCTGACGCTGGAGCCGCAGCAGGCGGGGGCCGGATTTGCCTTTGAAGACGCCACCAAAGGCGGCGTGGTGCCGCGCGAGTTCATTCCTTCGGTGGAGAAGGGTATTCGTGAAGCGCTGAACAGCGGCGTGCTGGCCGGTTATCCGGTGGTGGACATCAAAGCCACGCTGACGTTTGGTTCGTACCACGATGTCGATTCGTCAGAAATGGCATTCCGCATGGCGGCGATCTTTGGCTTCAAAGCCGCCGCGAAACTGGCCGATCCGGTGATCCTCGAACCGCTGATGCAGGTGGAAGTGGAAACGCCGGAAGAGTATGCCGGTGGCGTGATGGGCGATTTGTCGTCACGCCGCGGTACGCTGCAGGGCATGGATGAACGCTTTGGTGCGCGCATTATTCGCGCCGAAGTGCCGCTGTCCGAGATGTTTGGCTACGCCACCACGCTGCGATCGATGTCGCAAGGCCGCGCAACCTACAGCATGGAGTTTGCGCACTACGCGGAAGCACCACGCAACGTGGCTGAGAGCATCATCGCCGCGCGCGCCCAGGCTTAATGTGAGATCAGACCGGGCACAGAGGTAACACTTTGTGCCCGGTCTACTGTTAAATCGACCGGTCGATCACGTGAATTATTTAGCACCAAAAATGGACAGTTAATTTCCGCCGGTAAGCCGATAGTATTCGCAGAATGAGGGATATTTATCGGAAATTAATCATGGATGTCATTTATCTGGATCAGTCTTGCTATCACCAGCAGGGCTTAATTGCGCTGCTGGAACATTCAAATATCACTTGCTGTAATACGCTTCGTGAAATGAAGACGCTAATGAGTGACAGGGAAAAAACCGCCAGTCTTTCACCGATTATTATTTTTGATTTGCCGATAAACTTCCGCACGGCGCTGGTTCAGATAGATTATCTGACCAGACTGAAAATCACCTTAAATGCGACGCTGATTTTCTTTTCAGATTCAGTGAAAAACAAGATTAATTACAGCACTCATGCCATTACAGCCGATTGTTTTATCGATAAAAAATCTCCAATCGGCACCATCAGTACCAGGCTGGCGATGATGTTGTGCCAGCATAAAAACGGCCAGCTGTTGGCTGCTCCCGCCATCAATAATCATTTAACCCGTAAAGAATTCAACTTCCTGTGTTGTTTATTCACTTACGAATCGATTGAAGGTGTGGCGAAAATAACCGGTATAAATAAAAAAACACTCTACAGCCATCAAAATAAGATCGTTAAAAAACTCAACCTAAAAAACAGCCTGCATCTCTATCAGCGCTTCACCAATAATTTTTAAACCTACCCCGCACGGTCGCCATTTATGGCGACCTGGTGCGCATAAATGCGCACCCTACGAAAACATCGGATAATGTCATCACCGCCCGCGCCATTATTGCGTCGTCGGGGTATAAATAATTCTCAACGTGCCCTGATAACGGCCCGCTGTTTTTGACGACAAGGTGAAGGCTGGCGTAATGAGTTGTATCGGAGCAGGAACGCACAGCACCGAATTGCTCTGGCCCGGCAACACCACACGCCTTAACACTCCTCTGTTGGTGCCGCTCCAGATAATTTCACTGCCGTTCTCAACTGTCTGGCGCGCTTTGGTCAGCGGGTTAATCACTTCAATCGCATAATCGAGACGATTTTGCGCCAGATTTTTGTCCGCGCCTGTGCGATATAACGAAAACAACCCCGTGGCTCTGGCGGGCGCGGCTGCACCTTCGTCCTGAAATAAGATGCTCACTCGGTTGCTGTCAGAGTTATTGCCGTCGTACAGGCACATATCCAGCGAACGGCTGCCGCTGACGCTGGTGGTGGCGCGCGCACCGGGGAAGGTTTTTAAACCGAGATCAACCGTGGCGGCCGCATTGCCAAACTCCGGCAGATAAATCTGCTGATTACCGTAATCCGTCACCTTAAAGGTCATGCTGGCGATCCAGTCACCCATCTTCGTCACGTTGGTACACCCCACGTTCACGTTCTGCGAATTTCCCGTGCAAGAGGTCACGGGCCACTGCATCAGCGACATTTTCAACGTCGCGCTCCAGGTGCCCGCCGACGGGAATTTACTCAGCTCGGAAGAGGGAAGATAGGCCGAATAATCGGTGCCATCGCCACGCGGCGTAACGGCACCGCCAAAAGCATTCATCGGCGCCAGATTGGTCGCCACCACCACATTATTCAATGAGCGCCTTTTGGTAAGATAGACATTCAGTACCAACGTCTGTTTGGTGCTGCTTTCGGTAAACAATAGCGGCACGGGATAGGGTGACGGAGACGCTTCCAGCCAGACAGGTAATGTCAGGCAGGCACCATATTGATTGCTGGTGCGCGACTGGCAAACCAGCGTGTTGCGGCCCCATTTTGGCGCATCGTTGGTATCGTAACCGCCGTTTTCATTGGTCCAGATCGGCAATTGCGCCGGCACTGACATGCGGTCAAATGTTACGGCTACGCTGGTATTGCGCCCAGAAGGTGTGAGCGTGGCGGCCTGCGCCAATGTGTTGACCATCAACCAAAACAGCGTCAGCGCGCTAAGAAAGCTACTTTTCATCCAAAATCCCTATTGTTGTTGCGACGCAGAAGAAGCGGTGCGAGCCAGCGGAACCTCATCCGCCTGGCGGGTGACAATCAGCATTTTTGCTCGTTGCTGCACATCCTGCGGCACTGAAGCCAGTTCGATAGGTTTGCAGTCGCTATCGCCGACGTAACGCACCACGTCATGGGTGCTTTTCACCTTCATTTCACAGCGGTACATCTGCATGCCGCGCACCATGTAGAGATTTTTTATGCGGTGATCGGTCTCAGCGCTGAATCCGCCCTGGCCTAAACCGGAC
Organism: Pantoea sp. CTOTU49201; assembly: GCF_032054795.1. Classification (NCBI taxonomy): domain Bacteria; kingdom Pseudomonadati; phylum Pseudomonadota; class Gammaproteobacteria; order Enterobacterales; family Erwiniaceae; genus Pantoea; species Pantoea sp. CTOTU49201. Next base: position 1,052 of record NZ_DAMBSA010000182.1, on the reverse strand, counting down.
CAGCTGGCGACATTCAGCGGCGTGGCACCTTCCAGTGGAAGCTGTTGATTGATCATCAGCCTGCCGAGCCAGGTGTAGCGCGAAACAATATTCACCTTGCTAACCAGCATGCGGCCCGGCGAGATGAACAGCGTGCGTCGTCCGGCACCTTGAGTAATTTCGCTGCGCATCCCGTCGGTGGATTCGATGGAATCATTGATGCTGATCGCGCTCTGGGTATAAGCCGGTACGCTGAAGAGTGTGCGGCCGGTGCCATGCAGGCTGGCGCTGCCCGCGCCATCAACCGAGACATCCACCCGGGTATCGCGACTCTCATCGCTGCTCGCCACATGCAAACCGACCGCCGCACCGGGCAGGCCGTTGCCCCATTTGCCCCAATACAGACCGGAACGCGCTACCGCCAAAGAGGAGTTATAGCTGCCGCTGCTGCTAAAGCGTTGAGCGGATGAACCGGACGATGCCGAGCTGACCGCCAGGCTGCCGCTGCCGTATTCACCGCCGGTTTTGCCATAAACGGAAGCATTCAGTTTGTTTTCCTGATTACCGTTGAGGTTCACGCCAATTTCTTGCTGATTCTGTGCATCGAAATACCAGTTCTGCGCCACGTTATAGCCAATCTGATCTTTGTTGTTGCGATCGGTTTGGTAGGTCATGCCGAGCGAACTGTAGCTCGAACGTGAATCGACGGTCGGCGTGCTGACACGCGAGAGTGAAACCGAGAGGAAGCCGCCATTATCACGCTGGGTTCCGCTGCTGCTGGTGCGGGTAAAGAGATTGGCGCTGGTATTAATATTGATGCCGTTGACGCTGAAGCCGCGCCCAAGGCCAGCCTGCCAGGTGGTGGTCTGCGTTTTGCTGTAGAGGTTGCGGCGCGCCCACTGCGGCACCACCGCGTTATCATCCAGTTGAACAGGCAGCACATTGCGGCCTTCATTCTTGCTGGCGCTGTAGCCGGCATTCAGATACCAGCTTTTCACCGGCACGCTGAACATCAGGCTGCTGCTCTGGTAGCACCCGCTAAAACCGTATTGCCCACCGTTGTTGCTGTAGCA
>NZ_DAMBSA010000181.1:5697-8872 GCF_032054795.1 Pantoea sp. CTOTU49201 | reverse complement strand
AGGAACAAAATCCACTGCAGCATCTGGGAACTGGCGCGTTAATCTGGACTGGCGTGAGTATGTTAATCGCCATGGCCGTGGGTAGCTACGTTGCGGGACGTTTGGCACAGCGCGAAGGGGCGATGCACGGATTACTGATGTTTGGCGTCAGCACCATTCTCACGCTGTGGCTGGCAATTACCTTAGCCACTGGAATTATTGGCGGCGCCTTTAATATTTTAGGCGCTGGGGTTAATGCGGTCGGCAGTGGAATTTCCGCTGCGGCGCCTTCACTCACCAATATGGCAAAAGAGAAGCTGCAGGAAAGTAATATCAATTTAGATGATTTAAAAAATGAATTGCAAACTACGTTGCGTCAAACCGGCAAGTCTGAATTACAACCTGAGAATCTGCAAAAGGATGTAAATAACGAAGCCAATAACGCACAAAATCAAGCGGAACAAACCGCGCAAAATCCACAGAATGCTGACAATGATCTGGCTAATTGGTTGAAAGGCGTTATGAATCGTCATTCAGATACATTGCAGGCTGCCGATCGTGATGCGCTGAAAAATATTATTAAAGCGCGCACCGGTAAAAGCGATCAGGAAGTTGAGCAGATTGTGACGAAGACTGAAGAGAGCTACAAAAAAGCCGTACAGCAATATCAGCAGTTGAAACAGCAGGCGGAGCAGAAAGCGCGTGAAGTGGCTGAGCAAGCCGCTGCCGCGACGGCGAAAGCAAGCTGGTTCACCTTCTTCATGCTGGTGATTGAAGCGGTACTGGCGGCATTGATGGGGCGCGTGGGGCGCAAGACGCAACCGCGTCAGGTATTAAGTCACGAACGTCGGTAATAAAAAAAAAGGCGGCTGATTCAGCCGCCTTTTCTCACTTAGCGCTTCAGCGCTTCACTCAATTCTTCACGCATCGATGCTAGCATCGCTTTCACTACGCGTGGGTTACCCGCAACGATGTTACCTGACATCACGTAACCGTGGTTGCCGGTAAAGTCAGTTACCAGGCCGCCCGCTTCACGCACCAGCAGTTCGCCCGCGGCAAAATCCCACGGCTTCAGGCCAATTTCGAAGAAACCATCAACGCGACCCGCAGCGGTGTAAGCCAGATCCAGCGCCGCTGAACCGGTACGACGGAAATCCGCACACTGAGTGAACAGTTTGCCAACGATGTTGATGTATGGCGTTGCGTGCTGTTTTAACTTGAACGGGAAGCCGGTAGCCAGAATGGTGCCATCCAGATCGCGAGCCGTGCTGCCGCGCAGGCGATAGCCGTTCAGCTGTGCGCCCTGACCGCGTACGGCGGTGAAGAGTTCGTTACGCATTGGATCGTAAACCACAGCGACTTCGGTGCGGCCTTTAATGCGCACAGCGATAGATACTGAGAAGTGTGGAAGACGCTTGATGAAGTTGGTGGTGCCATCCAGCGGATCGATTACCCATTGAATGTCCTGATCTTCGCCCGCCAGTTCACCGCTTTCTTCGGTGATGATGGTGTGTTTCGGGTACGATTTACGAATTACTTCGATAATCAGACGTTCTGCGTCACGGTCAACATTGGTAACGAAGTCGTTGCTGCCTTTCTGGCTAGCTTCAACTGCGTCCGGGGTTTCATAATTCTTGGCAATTAAATTTCCGGCCTTGCGCGCTGCGCGCACGGCAATGTTGAGCATTGGATGCATCGGTATCTCTCGCTGGATGTTAAAGAACGGGGAAAACGGCGCGGAGTATATCAGCGTGTTCAGCAAATGTCCTCTTTTTATGTTAGGATGCGCGCCATCATTTCCCTGACCGCCTCTAATTATGCTGCAGAATATCCGAATCGTACTGGTAGAAACCTCGCACACGGGCAACATGGGCTCCGTCGCACGCGCGATGAAAACCATGGGCTTAACCAACCTTTATCTGGTCAATCCGCTGGTGAAACCGGATTCACAGGCCATCTCCCTCGCCGCCGGTGCCAGCGATGTCATTGGTAATGCGCGCATTGTCGATACCATGGATGAAGCCATTGCCGGCTGTAGTTTGGTGGTTGGCACCAGCGCACGTTCACGTTCACTGCCGTGGCCAATGTTGGATTCACGTGAGTGCGGCATTAAGAGCGTGGAAGAGGGCCAGCAGGCGCCGGTTGCGTTGGTGTTTGGCCGCGAGCGCGTCGGCCTGACCAACGAAGAGTTGCAGAAGTGCCACTATCACGTCGCGATTCAGGCTAATCCGGAATACAGCTCACTGAACCTGGCGATGGCGGTGCAGATCATCGCTTACGAAGTGCGCATGGCCTGGCTGGACGCGCAGGAAAAAGCCGCGCCGACGGAACAACCTGTCGAATCGCCGTATCCACTGGTTGACGATCTCGAGCGCTTCTATCAGCACATCGAGCAGATGATGCTAAACAGCGGCTTTATCCGTGAAGGTACGCCAAGCCAGGTGATGAGCAAGCTGCGTCGCTTATATACGCGTGCGCGTCCGGAACGCGATGAACTGAACATCCTGCGCGGTATGATGGCATCGTTCGAAAAGCGCAAAGGTAATGTGGATAATAGTTGAGTAAAACACTTGGTTAAATAGTTGAGCAAATTACTAGGTTAAATAGTTGACCGTTTTACTCAGGAATGTCAGACTGCATCCAATTCATCAGATAACCCGCCGATAACCGGACGGACGCTTACGAGGTTGTATGCTATGAGACTGACATCCAAAGGACGTTATGCCGTAACCGCTATGCTGGACGTTGCACTGCACTCCAATGAGGGCCCGGTGCCGCTAGCTGACATTTCTGAGCGTCAGGGCATCTCGTTGTCCTATCTGGAGCAGTTATTCTCGCGTCTGCGTAAGCACGGCTTAGTGGCCAGCGTTCGTGGTCCAGGTGGCGGTTATCTGTTAGGTAAAGATTCAAGCGCGATTGCTGTGGGCGCGGTGATTACCGCCGTCGACGAATCTGTCGATGCCACCAAATGCCAGGGCAAAGAAGGCTGCCAGGGCGGCGAGCGTTGCCTGACCCACGTTTTGTGGCGTGATCTGAGTGAGCGCATTAGCGATTTCCTCAACAACATCACGCTGGCGGAACTGGTGAATAATCAGGAAATCCTCGAAGTGGCCGATCGTCAGAACACGGTCGATAACCGCCGCTTCCAGCAGCATCGTGTGCAAGAAACCATCAACGTTAATCTGCGCGCTTAATC
>NZ_DAMBSA010000181.1:0-5597 GCF_032054795.1 Pantoea sp. CTOTU49201 | reverse complement strand
GTGCTATAAAGACGTATGATTTTTTATACGGAGTTTTAGCGCAATGAAATTACCGATTTACCTGGATTACGCAGCCACTACGCCTGCGGATCCGCGTGTCGCCACCAAAATGATGCAGTTCCTCACGATGGATGGCACTTTCGGTAACCCCGCGTCCCGTTCCCACCGTTTTGGCTGGCAGGCTGAAGAAGCCGTTGATGTGGCTCGCAATCAGATTGCGGAGTTGGTCAACGCCGATCCGCGTGAAATCGTCTTTACCTCCGGCGCGACCGAAGCGGACAACCTTGCCATTAAAGGTGCCGCACAATGCCATCAGGCGCGCGGCAAGCACATTATTACCAGCCAAACCGAACACAAAGCGGTGCTCGACAGTTGCCAGCAACTGGCGCACGAAGGCTTTGATGTCACCTTCTTACAGCCGGGCAGCGACGGTATCGTCACGCCGCAGATGCTCGAATCTGCACTGCGCGACGACACGGTGCTGGTGTCGCTGATGCACGTCAATAATGAAACCGGTGTGATTCAGGATATCGCCGCCCTCGGCGCGCTGTGCCGTGCGCGTGACATCCTGTTCCACGTTGATGCCACGCAAAGCGTCGGCAAACTGCCGATTGACGTCACTGAATTGCCGGTGGATTTGATGTCCTTCTCGGCGCATAAAATGTATGGGCCGAAAGGCATCGGCGCGCTGTGGGTGCGCCGTAAACCGCGTCTGCAAATTGATGCGCAGATGCACGGTGGCGGCCACGAGCGCGGCATGCGTTCGGGCACTTTGCCGGTGCATCAGATTGTCGGCATGGGCGAAGCCTATCGCATTGCGCGTGAAGAGATGAGCAGCGAAATGGCGCGTCTGGCCGAGTTGCGCCAGCGTCTGTGGAATGGCATTAGTCAACTGAGTAACGTGAACCTCAACGGTTCGCTGGAGCAGGGCGCTCCGAACATCCTCAATATCAGTTTTGCCCACGTCGATGGCGAATCGCTGATTATGGCGCTGAAAGATCTGGCGCTGTCATCTGGTTCCGCCTGTACCTCGGCCAGTCTCGAACCATCCTATGTGCTGCGCGCGATGGGCGTTGAGCAGGAGCTGGCACACAGCTCGCTGCGTTTTTCGCTCGGACGCTTCACCAGCGCAGAGGAAATTGAGTACGCTATCGAGCTGGTTAACAAAGCGGTAACACGTTTGCGGGCGCTCTCGCCTGCAACAAACGCCCGCTAATTCATGCACCCCTTGCGCCGGTTCTGGCGCAAGGTGACACCTAACGCAAACGGAGCCACGCGATGACAACACAACCGATGATTATTACGCTCAGCTCCCAGGCCGCCGACGCGCGCTGGGGTGATAAAGCGCTGCTGAGCAGCAACGAAAGTGGCATGACCATTCACCTGACTGGCGCAGATGCGCTGATGAGCATCCAGCGCGCGGGTCGCAAGCTGGACGGTCAGGGCATTCGTCACGTCTCACTGCAGGGCGAAGGCTGGGATTTAGAGAAGTGCTGGGCATTCTGGCAAGGCTATCGCAGCCCGAAAGGCAAACGTCAGGTCGAATGGCCTGAATTCAATGAGGCCGATCAGGCTGAATTTGCGCGTCGCCTGAAGATTGTCGATTGGGTGCGCGACACCATCAACCTGCCGGCGGAAGATCTCAGCCCAGAGCAGCTGGCGCACAACGCGGTTGATCTGATCAACGAAGTGGGCGGCAAAGCGGTGAGCTATCGCATCACCAAAGGCGACGATCTGCGCGAGCAAGGTTATGCCGGTATTCACACCGTGGGCCGAGGTTCAACGCGCGCGCCGGTATTGCTGGCGCTGGATTACAACCCAAGCGGCGATGAAAGTGCGCCGGTTTATGCTTGTCTGGTCGGTAAAGGTATCACCTTCGATACCGGCGGTTACAGCCTGAAGCAAAGCGCCTTCATGGACTCGATGAAGTCCGATATGGGCGGCGCGGCAACCTTGACCGGCGCACTGGCGCTGGCCATTTCGCGCGGTCTGAATAAGCGCGTGAAACTGTATCTGTGCTGCGCCGACAACATGGTCAGCGGCAACGCATTCCGCCTGGGCGACATCATTCGCTATCGCAACGGTAAAACCGTGGAAGTGATGAACACCGATGCGGAAGGTCGTCTGGTATTGGCCGATGGCCTGATCGATGCCAGCGAGCAGAATCCGGAACTGCTGATCGATGCGGCAACGCTGACCGGTGCGGCAAAAACCGCTTTGGGCAACGATTACCACGCGCTGTTTACCTTTGACGATGTGCTGGCGGAATCGCTGCTTGGCAGCGCGACCGGTGAAAACGAAGCCTTCTGGCGCTTGCCGCTGGCCGAGTTCCATCGCAGCCATCTGCCTTCGAACTTTGCCGATCTGAATAACATCGCCAGCCCGTCACATGCGGCAGGTGCCAGCAGCGCGGCGGCGTTCCTGTCGCATTTCGTCAGCAAATATCAGCAAGGCTGGCTGCACATTGACTGCTCCGCGACGTATCGCAAAGGCGCGGTGGATCAGTGGTCCGCTGGTGCGACCGGTTTGGGTGTGCGCACCGTCGCCAATCTGTTACTAAAATAGTCCTCATCACGGCAGGCGTAAGCTTGCCGTCTTTTTTGGAATACGATAAATGAGTAACCGTCTTGAAGAGGTGCTGAAGCTGGCGGCCACTGAGCCTGCGCACCGTCCGGAATTTTTCCAACTGCTGCTGGACGCCGATGTTTGGGTGCCAGGCGAAAGTCCCGCTGAGCAGTTTGATGCGACTTCACCGGTCGAATTACAGCATTGGGAAAAAGAGGGCGGCGGCAGCGTGATTCCGTTCTTCACCTCTGAAGAAGCGATGGGCGAGGCAATCAAAGATGAGCAGCCTTATCTGCGCATGCCGGTGCGCACGCTGTTTGAGATTACGCAAGGCGAAACGCTGTTCCTCAACCCGAAACTGCCCGCGGGCAAAGAGTTTTCGCCGGGTGAAATCGCCCATTTGATTGGCGAAGAGGGCAGTGCGCTGAGCCAGCAAACCGTGCTGGAAGGCGGCCAGGCGCTGCTGCTGTCCGAAGTGGCCGAGCCGCCAGCGCAGATGATTGATTCGCTGACGCAGCTGTTTGCCAAATACAAGCAGGTGCGCCGTGCTTACATCGCCAGCATTCGTGAAAGCGCCACCGAAGAACCTAACCTGCTGATTGGTATCGAAGCCGATAGCGATATCGATGAGATTATTCAGGCGGCGGGCGGCGTAGCAACCGACACGCTGGCCGATGATGCACCCATTGATATCTGTGAAGTGGTGAATGAAGATCGCGGCGTGAGCCACTTCTTTACTGCCCACATCACGCCATTCTATGAACGTCGCTGGGGCAGTTTCCTGCGCGATTTCAAGGGCAGTCAGCGGATTATATAATCCGCACCTTACATGTAGGGTCGCCATTTATGGCGACCTGCTATCACTTCTCGATCGGTAAATCGTCGCGGCTGCCCCATTCGCCCCACGAACCGTCGTACAGCGTCACATCCCGCACACCTAACGACGTCAGCGCCAGAATCACCACCACCGCCGTAACACCCGAACCGCAGCTGGCAATCACCGGCTGATCCAGTTTTACGCCCGCCTGAGCAAACAGATCGCGCAGTTCGGCTGCCGGTTTCAGTTCCCCATTTACCACCAAACTGTTCCACGGCACGTTCAGGCTGTGAGGGATATGTCCGCGCAGCAAGCCCGGACGCGGTTCATCCACTTCGGCGTTAAAACGGTTGGCCGCGCGAGCATCGACGATTTGCGCGCCGCCTTCATGGCTGATTAGCAGCACGTCGGTCAGACGTTTCACCTGTGTGCCATCATAAGTCGCCTCGAATTCACCTTCCGGCAAACTAACCGGTCCGGTGGCGACATCGAAACCAGCCGCTTTCCAGCCCTGCAATCCTCCAGCCAGAATCGACACATTTTCGCAGCCAAAGGCACGCAGCATCCACCATGCGCGCGGTGCCGAGAACAGGTTACCTTCGTCATACACCACCAGATGTTTATCCTGGCTGACGCCCAACTCGCGCATCGCCACCGCAAAGGATTCTGCGCGCGGCATCATGTGCGGATAAGGCGAGGTGTGATCGGACAACGCTTCGATATCGAAGAACGGGGCATTCGGCAGATGGCCAGCCAGATATTCAGCCTGCAGATCGCGTACGGCTTCCTGGCCAGGCGGTAACATGCGGGCATCAAGCACCTGCAATGTTTCCTCGGTGTAATGTTCTTTCAACCAATCAGCGGACACAAATATGGCTGTCATAGCAACCTCTTCTCAGCAAACGGGAAACGACCAGTGTCCGGGAATGTGAACGCTATCTCAAGGGTGTGATTGCTAAAGTTGGCGGGTTGATGTGAAATTGCGCGAAATTGCGTTTTCTTAACTTCTGGGACTGGTGAGGGAATTACCATGGCAAAACGTTTTAACCGGCTGCTGCTCAGCGCGCTGTTCGGTGGTGTATTACTGGGCGGCGTAACCTCAACGATTCACGCGCAGGAAACGGCAACTGCAGCAACAACGCCGCAATCGCTGTCCGTTATCGATCTCTCCGAACTGCAACTCGATGGCGCCGCCGCGCTGGTGTTGACCTTCAACACGCCGCTTGATAGCAAACAGGATTTTGCCGCGCACGTGCAAATTACCGATGAGAAAAGCGGCAAGGTCGACGGCGGCTGGGAACTGGCGCAAAACGGTAAAGCGCTGCGTTTTCGTCATCCTGAACCTTCGCGCAAGTTGACGGTTAACGTCGATGCTGGTCTCAAAGCGGCCGATGGCAGCACCTTATCCACGCCTTTTAGCCAAACGCTCACCACGCGCGATATCCAGCCGATGGTGGGTTTTGCCAGTCGCGGATCGCTGCTGCCGCTGCGTCTGACGCAGGGTTTGCCGGTGCTGGCATTAAATGTGAATAACGTCGACGTCGATTTCTTCCGCGTGAAAAGTGCCTCGCTGGCCGATTTTCTCGCCCAGTGGAATTACGGCAACAACATGTCGTACTGGGAATCGCGCGAGCTACTGAAGAATGCCGATCTGGTTTACGGCGCACGCTTCGATCTCAATCCGGCGCGCAATACGCGCGAGAAAATGCAGCTGCCGCTGGGCGATGTCGATGCGCTGAAACAGCCGGGCGTCTATCTGGCGGTGATGAAACAGGCCGGAACCTACAACTACACGCAACCGGCGACACTGTTCACATTGAGCGACATCGGTTTGTCGCTGCACCAATTCCCCGAACAGCTGGAACTGTTCGCCCAAAGCCTGGCCAACGGCGCGCCGCTGGATGATGTCAGCGTGCAGTTGCTGGATGAAAAAGGCAAACAACTCGCCAGCGGCACCAGCGACAGCAACGGTCATTTGCGCTTACCGGCGAATGCCAAAGGCAAACTGCTGCTGGCGACGCAAAAGGGCCAAACCTCGCTGATCGATCTCAATCGTCCGGCGCTGGATCTGGCTGAATTTCCGATTGATGGCCCGCAAGGCTACGACAAACAGTTCTTCGTATTTGGTCCGCGCGATCTCTATCGTCCGGGTGAAACGGTGATCGTTAACGCGCTGCTGCGTGATGCTGATGGCAAACCGTTGCCGCCGCAGCCG
>NZ_DAMBSA010000180.1:0-8878 GCF_032054795.1 Pantoea sp. CTOTU49201 | reverse complement strand
CGGAGGTGATGGTTTGCTCCTGGCCGCCACCGGTGCCCGTAGAGGCAAAGACGCTAGCGATTTTGCCGTACAGCGCGCCCGAAGCCCACAGGCCGCCGGTGCGATCCCAGAAGTTACGCATCTGGCCCGCCATGTTGCCGAAGCGCGTCGGTGTGCCAACGATGATGGCATCGTACTGCGGCAAATCTTCCGGTTTCGCTTCAGGCGCGGCCTGATTCACTTTGCCGCCAACCTGGGCGAAACGCTCGGCATCCATGCTTTCCGGCACGCGTAGTATCGTGACTTCCGCGCCACTCACGCTCTTTGCACCTTCGGCCACGGCTTGCGCCATGGTTTCAATATGTCCGTACATCGAATAATAGAGCACCAAAATCTTTGCCATAGTTTTCATCCTGCTGGGGTGATGAGTAATCAGAAGTATAGAAGAGCCTGCGCAGGCTGCTGTACAGAGGTTAAGCAGGTGCCAATAAGTGTCGGCTAACTGCTTGTAACGCGGCGGTAAATTTGGTTTTTCGCAGATAAATGAGTGAATTATCTGTTTCAAATTATGAATATCAGGCCGATCTCACCGTTGCGTTGTCTATTATTTAATCAGGCGTGCGGGATGTCCGCCGCCGTGCTTTTCACGGCAGCATCGTGATCAGCCCCTAAACTGAACGCTCAATCCCTGGAGGAAATGATGGCCGAACATCGTGGAGGATCAGGCAATTTCGCAGAGGACCGTGAAAGGGCCGCAGAAGCGGGTCGCAAAGGCGGCAAAAACAGCGGGGGTAATTTCAGAAACGACCCACAGCGCGCTTCAGTAGCCGGTGAAAAAGGGGGACGCAGCCGCGGCAAGAAATAGCGCGACTGCCCGTTAATCCCCGGCCGCCGGGTTCGCCCGGCGGTAACAAGCATTGCAATTTCCCCGCTCTCTGAGCAAACTGACCGCCAATTGATTATTCTGGTGCGTTATGTCCGCTTCCTCTTCTCGTCTCAGCCTGCGTATTTCGCGTCAGGAGCTGGTGCTCATTTTTATTACCATGGTTTGGGGCGGCACCTTTTTGGTGGTACACCGCGCGATGGCGCATTCCGGTCCGTTCTTCTTTGTCGGATTACGTTTTGCCACGGCATCGCTGCTGCTGGCCTTTTTCTTCCGTCGTTATCTTAAGCAGGTGACCTGGCTGGAAATCAAAGCTGGTGCGTTGATCGGGTTGTCGATTGCCGGCGGCTACGGTCTGCAAACCTGGGGCATGCAAACCATTTCCAGCAGCCAGTCGGCATTCATTACCGCGCTGTATGTGCCGGTGGTGCCGCTGCTGCAGTGGTTATTCCTGCGTCGTCCGCCGGGATTAATGGCGTGGCTGGGCATTTTGCTGGCGTTTACCGGTTTAGTGCTGGTGGCCGGTCCGCAGGATGGCAGTTTGACGCTGAACGCCGGTGAAATCGCCACGTTGCTGAGTACGCTGGCGATCGCGGCAGAGATCATCCTGATCAGCCGCTATGCCGGACAGGTTGATGTGCGCCGCGTAACGCTGATCCAGCTGATGGTGGCATCGGCCTGCGCCTTTGTTCTGATGATCCCCAATGGCGAATCAGTTCCCGCTATGTCAACGCCGCTGCTGCTGAGCGCGTTGGGTTTGGGCGCAGCCAGTGCCTTGATTCAGGTGACCATGAACTGGGCGCAACGCAGTGTTTCACCGACGCGTGCCACGGTGATTTACGCCGGTGAGCCGGTATGGGCGGGCGTGGTGGGACGTTTGGCGGGTGAGCGTTTACCTGCGGCGGCGCTGCTGGGCGCGGCATTGATTGTTTGTGGGGTGATCGTCAGCGAGCTGCGTATTCGCCGCAAGAAAGCGGTGCCCGATCAGGCACCGCTCGAACCTTAAGGATGTTGCCGTGCCGCCTGGTTCGCCAGTGCGGCTCCGCGACGTTGTAAAATGGCGTTCAGAATGATGGCACCAAAGGTGGCGGTACCGATGCCGCCGATGGTGAAGCTGCCAATCTTCAGCGCAAAATCACCCGCGCCCAGCACCAGCGTGGTCGCTACCATAATCAAATTGCCATTCTGATTGAAATCCACGTGGTTCTGCACCCAAATGCGTGCACCTGCCACCGCAATCAAACCAAACACCACAATCGATGCGCCACCAATCACCGGACCGGGAATGGTGTGAATCAGCGCGCCAAATTTCGGTGAGAAGCCGAGCACCAAAGCGATCACTGCGGCGGCCACGAAGGCTAGCGTGGAATAGACTTTGGTTACCGCCATCACGCCGATATTTTCTGCGTAGGTGGTGACGCCGCTGCCGCCGATTGAGCCGGACAGCATGGTTGCCAGGCCATCGCCAACAAAGGCGCGTCCCATCCAGGGATCGAGGTTGCGTCCGGTCATGCCCGCTACGGCTTTAATGTGGCCGAGGTTTTCCGCCACCAGAATGATCGCCACTGGCGCGATCATCACGATGGCCTGCATATCAAAGATCGGAGCAGTGGTGTGCGGCAGGCCAAACCACGGCGCGCTGGCAAGGCCGCTGAAATCCACCGGTTTGCCAAAGCCCATCACGTTGGTCAGCAGCGCATAGATGGCCCACGCGACAATCAGGCCGACCAGAATCAGCAGGCGCTGAATCATACCGCGCGTAAACACCGCCACCAGACCAATGCACAGCACCGTCATTACCGCCATCCAGCTGTCGAACATCGATCCGGAAACACCGTGCACCGCAATCGGTGCCAGGTTCAGACCAATTGCCATCACCACCGCGCCCGTGACCACCGGCGGCATCAGGCGCTCAATCCAGCCGGTGCCGACTTTCATCACGATCAGGCCAATCACGGTATAGAGCGCGCCGCAGGCGATAACGCCGCCCAGCGCCAGCGCCAGATTGGGGTTGAGTCCCTGGCCGTTAAAGCCGGTTACCGCAATGATTACGCCGACAAACGCCGCGCTGGATCCGAGATAGCTGGGTACGCGTCCGCCGGTGATCAGGAAGAACAGCAGCGTACCGATGCCCGAAACCAGAATCGCCAGATTGGGGTCCAGTCCCATCAGCAACGGCATCAGCACCGTTGCGCCAAACATTGCCACAGCATGCTGCAGGCCAAGGACGACCGTCTGCGCAAACGGCAGCGTTTCGTCCGGCGCAATCAGCCCATCATCGGTCAAGGCTGACTTTTTCTGCCAGCGGGGGAACCAGGAACTCGCCATCGTCATCTCCAGGGTGTCAGTGAAAGCGGGCCGCACAAGGCGGCGTTAGCGGGCGTCCTGCCGTAAAAGGTGATGATAGCCACGGTCAAACCATGCCAGACCGTGGGTTTCATCATTGCGTACCAGCGCCTGCACTTCGCAAAACAGAATGTCGTGCGTGCCCACGCTGACCACTTGCGCCACTTTGCAATCAAACGACACCAGCGCGCCGTCTAACAGCGGTGAACCGCTGGCCAGCGTGTGCCAGTCAGCGGCGGCAAAGCGTTCTGCCATTGGCGTTTTGCCGCCAAACAGCGTTGAGAGATCTTCATGTCCGGCGGCAAGTGTATTGACGCACAGATAACCGTTGTCGCGAAAAATCGGCCACACCGACGCAGAGCGATTAAGACAAACCAGCAGCGTCGGCGGCGTATCGGTCACGCTGCACACCGCCGAGGCGGTAAAACCGGCGCGTCCGGCGGGGCCGTCGGTGGTGATGATATTTACCGCCGCGCCTAAGCACGCCATCGCGTTGCGAAACGCATCGCGTTCTACAGCGGGTAAAACAGGCAGTTCATGCACGCTCATTGGCTGCTCCTGTGATTAGCTGGCCGCACGCTGGGCTGGCGCAGCCGTATCGGCCAGCCAGCGCAGCAGCAGCGCATTAAAATTGTCGGCATCGGTGACGCTCATCGCGTGTCCGCCCCATGCCATCTCAATCAGGCTGCCGTTGGGCAGCGCCTGCGCCAGTTGCGGTGAGCAGCTCCACGGCACCAGCAGATCGTCCTGGCTGCAAATCGCTAATACCGGCTGGTTGATGCGCGCCACGTGTGGACGGAAATCCGCGCTTTTCAGCGCATGCAAGCGGCGCAACAGGTTTTCCATGCCCTGGAAATGGGCGACATGGTGCGCATCTTCGGCGTTAATGCGTTCCTGATTGCGCGCCAGCCATTCAGCGGGATAGAGGAACAGCGGCTGCGCACGCACAAAGGCTTCGACGCCGACGTTCATCAGCAGATCCTGACGCACCTGGAAGCAGCGCTGCGTGTGCGCATCGAGCGAAAGCCAGCCGTTGATTACCACCACGCGACCCACGCGCTGCGGGAAGTCCAGCGCCAGCTGCAGGCCGATTAAGCCGCCCAGCGCATGGCCGATAATGTCGTAATGCTGAATGCTGTGCTGTTCCAGCGCCTCCGCCAGCTCTGCTGCCATCATCGTCATGCTGTAGCCGTCCGGCAGCGTATCTGCGCTGCGGCCGGTGCCGCGCTGATCGTAGGTCACCACGCGATAATGCGGCGTCAGCGCCGCCAGCTGCGGCTGCCAGAAACCGGCGACGCCGCCCAAACCGGAGGCGAGCACCAGCGTCGGCGCATCTTCAGCGGTTAAACCCTGAATCTCCAGATGCATCACGCCTCCTGTTTCCCAATATGCGCAACGGTAGCAATTTCAATCAGCGCATCCGGTTTCACTAAGCCGCACTGAATGCAGAAGCGTGCCGGTTTATCGCCGGGGAAGTATTCGGCGTAGATCTGGTTAATCGCCGCGTAGTTGCTCCAGTCGGTGAGAAAAATCGAGTTGAAGGTCACGTCGTCCATGGTGCCGCCAGCGGTTTCGATCACCTTTTTGATGGTCTCCAGCACGTGACGCGTTTGCGCGGCAGCATCACCGACGTGCACCACGTTGTTATTGGCATCAAACGGCAAGGTGCCGGAGACGTAGACAATGCCGTCAGCTAAGGTGCCGGGCACGAATGGCGCGATTGGCGTACCGCTGCCGGGCGGAATAATCACACTTTTAGGCATGGCGAAATCCTCTTCTTATTGATGTGCAGGTGAATTGAGGCGTTAGCTTTTCAGCGTTTCGCAGAAAGTGTCGGTATCGCTGACCCAGCCAAAAAACGTTTCAATGTTGAAAATGGCCGCCTGCTGCGCAAACGCCGGACCTGCCTGATAGGTCGCGTCCTCCAGCACCACGCCGAAATACTCCAGGAAGAAGCCGTCACGCAGCGTCGATTCCACACAGACGTTGGTAGCAATGCCGGTAAACACCAGATGCCGAATGCCACGGCTGCGCAGCATGCTGTCGAGCGAGGTGTTGAAGAAGCCGCTGTAGCGCGGTTTCGGCAGCACGATATCGCCTTCCTGCGGCACCAGCTCATCGACCAGCGCATAATCCCAGCCGCCTTTCGACAGCAGCGTGCCCTGAAGCTCCGGGCGCTTACGCATGGTTTTCAGCGCGTTGGATTTGTGGAAGTTAGGGGATCCTGCGTCACCGGCTTCAACGTATTGATCATCCCAGCCATTCTGGAACCAGATGATCTGCATCCCGGCAGCGCGCGCCGCGGTGACCGCCTGATGAATTTTGGCAATCACCGGTTTGGTGGCGGAAACATCAAAGCCCGCCAGATCGAGATAGCCGCCTTGCGTGGCGTAGGCGTTCTGCATATCCACCACAATCAGCGCACTTTGCGCGGGCGGCAGCGCGATGGCTTCCGGGCGCGCCGGCAAGGTGACGTTCGGTAAAGTTGAGGTGTGGGCGCAAACAACGGTACTCATCAGGCAACCTCCTGCTGGGATGCGATTAAATCGTGGCGACACTGCATTAATGGCTGAATACGTTCACCGAAATCTTCGATGCCTTGCAGGAAGTCGTCGAAGGTGAGCAACACGCCTTGCGTGCCATCTACTAAAGCAACCTCATCCAACATTCGTGCCACATTGGCGTAAGAACCCACCAGCGTGCCCATGTTGATGTTGACGGCGGAGGTCGGATCGGCCATCTGGCGCACGTTGGTGTCGCTGCCAGATTTAGTGTCCTGTTGACTTTGTGTGGTGAGCCAGGCGAGCGCTTCTTCATCGGCTCCGGCTTTGTAGTGCTCCCATTTGGCGCGTGCGGCCTCGTCGCTTTCGGCGGCAATGATCATAAACAGCACATAAGAACCGACGTCGCGGCCCGCTTTATCGGCAGCTTGTTTCATGCGCGCGGCGGTTGGCGCGAAGGCGGTTGGCGTGTTGACGCCTTTGCCAAAGCAGAAGTTGTAATCGGCATGCTGCGCCGAGAACGCCATGCCCGCATCGCTCTGGCCGGCGCAGATCACTTTCATCGGTTTCTGCGGCTGCGGGCTGACGCGGCAATCGTTCATAGTAAAGAACTCGCCTTTGAAGTCGCTCTGGCCGGTGCCCCACAAATCACGCAGCACGGTGACGTATTCGGTCAGGTATTCGTAACGACTGGAGAAGTAGGCATCGCCCGGCCACAAGCCCATCTGCTCGTACTCGGGTTTCTGCCAGCCGGTGACGAGGTTGACGCCGAAGCGGCCATTGGAGATGGAATCAATGGTGGAAGCCATACGCGCCACAATCGCGGGCGGTAAGGTGAGCGTGGCGGCGGTGGCGTAGATCTCAATGCGTGAGGTCACCGCCGCGAGTCCCGCCATCAGCGTAAAGGATTCGAGGTTGTGATCCCAAAACTCGGTTTTACCGCCAAAGCCGCGCAGCTTGATCATCGAAAGAGCAAAGTCGAAATGATAGTGCTCCGCTTTCAGCACGATCTCTTTGTTCAGTTCAAAGGTCGGTTTGTATTGCGGCGCATGGGTGGAGATCAGCCAGCCGTTATTACCAATCGGGATAAAGACGCCAATTTTCATGTGAAACCTCTCTGCATTAGACGGGGGACTGCTTCACGCGCTGCGCTGCTTCCTGCACGCATCCTGCGGGCGGCGCTCTATCACAAAATTGCAAAGGCTGTGCCACATTTTCAAAAGACTTAAATAACAATGTGTTAAAAGTAGCGATGTTTGTAAACTGGAGTGATTGGTCCAATTCAGACCGTTTGGTCAAAACGTTTTGCACGCTTTTCTTGCGTGACCTGGTCAAAAAAGGTGCAGGCGGGCGATTAGGCAGGAAAGAGGGCCTTTGTTATGATGCGTTCATGCAGGACGGAAGAGGTAACAGTGTGAAAAGCGATGAAAAAAAACCGGGACGCCGTTCGCGTGCGGTCGCCGCAAAGCGGGCAGCCATTCTGGAAGCGGCATTAGCCTTCTTCTCGCAATACGGCATTCACGGCACCAGCCTGGATAAAGTGGCGGAGCGTGCCGATGTCTCGAAAACCAATCTGCTGTATTACTATCCGTCGAAAGAAGTGCTGTATGTGGCGGTTTTAAAAGAGATTCTTGATGTATGGCTGGCACCATTGCGTGCGCTGCAGCACGATCACGATCCGCTGACGGCCATTCGTCAATACATTCGCCTCAAACTGGAAGTCTCGCGCGATCATCCGCAAGCTTCGCGGTTGTTCTGCCTTGAGATGTTGCAGGGCGCGCCGCTGCTGAAAGGTGAACTGGCCGGCGATTTAAAAGCGCTGGTGGATGAGAAAGCGGCGATTATCGAGCAGTGGATCGCTGAAGGGCGGCTGGCGGGCGTGCAGCCGCAGCACCTGTTTTTCCTGCTGTGGGCTACCACGCAGCACTATGCGGATTTCGCCTCGCAGGTGGAAGCGATTACCGGCCAGACGTTGAACGATGCGGCGTTCTTTGAACAGACGCTGGAAAATGTGCAACGCATGATTATTGAAGGGATCCGCGTGCGCTGATCCCGCTGGTCCAAGGAGAGTGCATGGATTCGTTATCACAATTGACGTTAGGCGCGGCGGTCACTGTTGCGGTGATGGGCAAACGCGTTCCGCTGTGGCAAGCGGCGCTGGTAGGCGCGGTGGCGGGCACTTTGCCGGATCTCGACGTGTTTATCGACCACGGCGACGCCATCCGCAATATGACGCTGCATCGTACCGAAAGTCATGCGCTGATATTCCTCACCTTATTCGCACCGCTGCTCGGCTGGCTGGTGGCCGGTGCGACACGCAGTCGCGCGCACTGGCGCGGCTGGACGCTGGCGATGTGGCTGGCGCTGGTGACGCATCCGCTGCTGGATCTCACCACGGTTTACGGTACGCAGCTGGGCCTGCCGCTCACCGATTTCCCCTATGCCATTGGCAGCATGTACATCATCGATCCTTTGTATACCTTGCCGTTGTTGATTGCGTTGCTCGTCGCCCTATGGCGGCGCGATGCGGGGGGGTTGCGCTGGAATCAGGCGGGATTGCTGGTGAGTACGCTCTATCTCGGCTGGAGCATGCTGGCACAAAGCATCGCGACTCAGCACATTGAGCAAGCGCTGACGCAGCAATCGGTGCAGCCCGAGCAATTGCTGGTGACGCCGACCGCCTTTAATACGCTGGTGTGGCGCACGGTGATCATGACGCCGGATCGTTATGGCGAAGCCTATTGGTCGCTATTGTCGCCAGGGCGTCCGCTGCAGATAAGCTGGCACGACCGTCAGCCCGCGCTGTTTGCACCGTTTAAAGGGCAATGGCATGCCGAGCGTGTGGCGTGGTTTAGTCATGGTTTTTATGCAATGAAGCAGCAGGGCGATCGTACGTTGATCAGCGATTTGCGCATGGGTGAAGAGCCGGATTACACCTTTACCTTTAATCTGGGATCTCCGCAGTCGCCGGAGCTCGCGCCACAGCGTGAACCTTCGATGCGGCCCTCGCTGTCGCAAGCATGGCACAAACTCCGCGAACGACTGTGATTTGTAGGGGCGCCATTTATGGCGACCTGGTTGCATTATTCTTAAGGATTGCTATTCGTGCGGGCGCTGACACATCTGCTGCGTCACGGGCCGTCCTCGCGCCGCTAGCGCGGTGCCTTCG
>NZ_DAMBSA010000179.1:5816-8921 GCF_032054795.1 Pantoea sp. CTOTU49201 | reverse complement strand
GCCAAAACGTCAGCAATTTTTATGCAGCGCGGCTATAATCGCGCCACACACGATGTTTTGACTCCCTTTGATCCAACCGCGGACCCCCTTTCTTTATGCTGAGTTATCGCCACAGTTTTCATGCCGGCAACCATGCCGACGTGCTGAAACACACCGTTGAAAGCCTGATCCTCACCGCCCTGATGGAGAAGGAAAAACCTTTCCTCTATCTGGATACCCACGCCGGTGCCGGACGTTACCTGCTGAGCGGAGAGCACGCCGAGCGTACCGGTGAATATCTGGAAGGCATCGGCCGCATCTGGCAGCAGCCGGATGTGCCGGAGTTGCTCAAGCCGTATCTCTCGGCGGTGCGTAATCTCAATCCGCACGGCACCTTAAAGTATTATCCGGGTTCGCCGTTGATTGCCCGCTTCCTGCTGCGCGAAGAGGACAAAATGGAGCTGACCGAGCTGCACTCCAGCGATTATCCGCTGCTGCGCACCGAGTTCAGCAAAGATTCCCGTGCGCGCGTGGCGCGTGGCGATGGCTACCAGCAGCTGAAAGCCAAGCTGCCGCCGCTGAGCCGTCGCGGCCTGATTCTGATCGATCCGCCGTATGAGATGAAAAGCGATTATCAGGATGTGGTGAAAGGCATTCAGGAAGGTCACAAGCGTTTCGCCACCGGCGTGTTTGCGCTGTGGTATCCGGTGGTAATGCGTCAGCAGATCAAGCACATGGTTAAAGATCTGCAGGCCACCAATATCCGCAATATTCTGCAGATTGAGCTGGCGGTGCGTCCGGACAGCGATCAGCGCGGCATGACGGCCTCTGGCATGATTGTGATTAACCCGCCGTGGAAGCTGAAAGCGCAGATGGAAGAGCTGCTGCCGTGGCTGCATCAGAAATTGGTGCCCGCCGGAACCGGTCACTTCAGCGTCACGCAGATCGTGCCAGAGTAAGTTCGCTTACTACGTCGCCAGCCTATCAGGACAATTATCATGTGGATCATTCTGGCTGGCGCACTTGCTGTGCTGTCGCCCGCCAAACGTTTTTCGGTACTGCTGCTCACGCTGGCGACCATTCTTGGGCTGTTCGAGGATGTGCTGGATTGGCCGGCGATGGTGCTGCTCGGCGCGATTGCCGTCATCGCCTGGATTCGCGTGGAAAATAACGCGCGCTGGATTCAGCTGGTGAGCGAAGCCGCGCTGGTTGCCATCGCTATCGGCCTGTTTGTGCACTTTTTCCCTGGCTTCAAAAATCCGCGTCAGGTGGAAGATGTGCAGGCCGGGCCGCTAAGCCTGCCCTTTAGCTTCTCGTATAACTTCGATAAAGCGCTGATTCCGTTTGTGTTGCTCATATGCTTGCCGCAGCTGTTCCGCACTAAATCCGCGCCGCCGCGACTCAAAATCTTGTGGCTGGCGCTGCTGGCGGCGATTCCGCTGCTGCTGTATGTCGCGGTTAAGTTGGGTGGTCTGGCCGTTGAACCACACTGGCCGGAGTGGTTGGGCAGTTTTATGCTGGCGAACCTGTTCTTCGTGTCACTGGCGGAAGAAGCGTTCTTTCGCGGCTATCTGCAACAGCGCCTGCGCCAGAAAGGCGGCCCCGTTGCCGCGTTGTTACTGACTTCGCTGCTGTTTGGCGTGTCGCATTTTCCCGGCGGGCCGCTGCTGATGGTGTTTGCCACCTTCGCCGGGCTGATTTACGGCCTCGCATGGCAGTGGAGCGGACGCCTGTGGGTTGCCACCGGCATCCATTTCCTGTTCAACATGACGCATCTGCTGTTTTTCACCTATCCGGCGCTACAGCACTAAACCTCGAACACCGCGAAATCATGTGCCAGCTCGGTCGCCGCAAACACCGACTGGCACTCCGCCAGCAGTTTCTCCCGATCCTTAGACAAATAGCGCGAACTGAAATGGGTGGCGATCATCCGCTTCGCGCCCGACTGTTTCGCTACTTCGGCGGCCTGAAGGGTGGTTGAGTGGCCGCGTCCATTGGCTTTCTCCTGCAGCGCCGCCTCCAGCGTGGTTTCGTGCACCATCACATCGGCATTCGCGGCCAGCTGCAGCGCCACCTCGGTTGGTGCGGTATCACCAAATATCGCCAGCACTTTGCCTTTGGTTGCCGGGCCAAGATAATCGGCGCCGTTGACCTCGCGACCATCTTCCAGCTGAATGCGCTTACCGGCTTTCAAATCCTGATACCACGGCCCGCGCGGTACGCCTTCTGCTTTCAGACGCGGCGCATCAAGAAAGCCCGGTTTATCATGCTGCTCAATGCGGTAGCCATAACACTCAATCACATGATTCATCGGCCAGGCCGTCACGCGCACTTCGCCGTCATCCAGCACCAAACCGGCTTCAATCTCGACAATTTCCAGCGGATAAGAGGTGTACGAGCCACTCAAACTGAGCGCCGTCTCGATAAACTGGCGAATACCTTTTGGTCCGTAAATGGTCATCGGTTCGGGGATGCCGGCCATTGAGCGGCTGGTGAGCAAACCCGGCAGCCCAAAGATGTGGTCGCCGTGCAGATGGGTGATGAAGATTTTCTCCAGCTTGCCCGGCTTTAGCGCAGAACGCATGTATTGATGCTGCGTCGCCTCGCCGCAGTCAAACAGCCAGGTATCGCCGCGTTTTGACAGCGTCAGCGCTATCGCGGTGACGTTACGTTGCAGGCTGGGCGCACCGCCGCCGGTGCCGAGGAATGTCAGTTGCATGCTATGCTTCCCTGTAATCGGACATAAAAATCAATGCTATTACAATCATAGGTGCAATCTTTGCGTCAATAATCGTCCTAGCGTTAAACTCTATGCCAATTTTCTTCCAACAGATGGACATAACGGATGACCAGACATTTTGACTACCTCGCCATCGGCGGCGGCAGCGGCGGTATCGCCTCGATTAACCGTGCAGCGATGCATGGCCAGAAGTGCGCGCTGATTGAAGCCAAAGAGCTGGGCGGCACCTGTGTCAACGTCGGCTGCGTACCGAAAAAGGTCATGTGGCATGCGGCGCAAATCGCTGAAGCTATTCATCTTTATGGGCCAGATTATGGCTTCGACACCACGGTAAACCGGTTTGACTGGTCAATTCTGGTGAAAAACCGCAGCGCCTACATCGACCG
>NZ_DAMBSA010000179.1:1842-5716 GCF_032054795.1 Pantoea sp. CTOTU49201 | reverse complement strand
CGTAAGCATGCGCCGCTGCGCAGCTTCGATCCGCTGATCGTCGATACGTTGGTAGAAGTGATGCAAGCCGAAGGTCCAACGCTGCACACCGAATCGATTCCGAAAGCAGTGATTAAAAATGCCGACGGCAGCCTGACGCTGCAGCTGGAAAGCGGCCACGAACAAACCGTCGATTGCCTGGTGTGGGCGATTGGCCGTGAACCGGCGACCGATAACCTCAATCTGGCGGCAACCGGCGTGGCGCTGAACGACAAAGGCTACATTAACGTCGATAAGTTCCAAAATACCAACGTGAAAGGCATCTACGCGGTGGGCGATAACACCGGCGCGGTGGAACTGACGCCGGTGGCCGTTGCCGCAGGCCGTCGCCTCTCCGAGCGTCTGTTTAACAACAAGCCGGACGAGCATCTGGATTACAGCAACGTGCCGACCGTGGTGTTCAGCCATCCGCCAATTGGTACCGTGGGACTGACCGAACCGCAGGCGCGCGAACAGTACGGCGACGACCAGGTGAAAGTATACAAATCCTCCTTTACCGCGATGTACACCGCCGTTACCCAGCATCGCCAGCCGTGCCGTATGAAGTTGGTGTGCGTTGGCCCGGAAGAGAAGATTGTCGGCATTCACGGTATCGGCAACGGTATGGATGAGATGCTGCAAGGCTTCGCGGTGGCGCTGAAAATGGGCGCAACCAAGAAAGACTTCGATAACACCGTAGCGATTCACCCTACGGCGGCGGAAGAGTTTGTGACGATGCGTTAATATTTCCTGTCGGAAATGAAAACCAGCCATTTATTCATGGCTGGTTTTTTTATGGCTGCAATTTATATTCCGTTTTCTTCACTACTCAATAATGCATGCACAGGATAAGATTTATTTCTTTGCTGGCGGTCGCCATTAATGGCGACCCTACGTTGTAGGGTGCGCATTAATGCGCACCGAAAATTTAATGGCATTGCCAGTTTATATATTTTAACGGGGAGAACGGTGTGAACAAAGGTCGGAAGCGGGCATGAATATTATCGATATCATTATGTCCGCAGGCAAAGCCTCGGTAGACGTGGCGCTTTATACGTTGATTCCGATTATGGTGGTGATGTTATTCATCATGAAATATCTGGAGGTCAAAGGACTACTGGATTTTGTTGTGCGTCATGCCACACCGTTATTAAAACCCTTCGGTATTACCGGGCTGGCATTTTTTGCCATGATTCAACTTAACTTCGTCAGCTTTGCGGCCCCGCTGGCGGCGCTAGCCATTATGGAAAAGCGCGGCACCTCCGATCGCCATATGGCGGCCACGCTGGCGATGCTGTTTGCCATGGGCCAGGCCAGCACCTTTTATCCGCTGATTCCGGCGGGATTACACTGGAGCACGGCGCTGATTATTTCGATCTGCGGCGGCGTATTAGCGGCAGCGGCAACCTATCACCTGTTTGGCCGGAAACTCTCCGATGCGGCGCTGTTAAATGAAGATGAAGCCGTCACCAGCAGCGAAAGTAAAATGGGGCTGATTGGCATCATTAATAGCGCCGGTTCCGATGCGATTCGTCTGGCGCTGGGTTCGCTGCCGATGCTGATTATCTCGTTATCGGTGGTCGGTATTTTGAAGGAAGCAGGCGGGATTGAAATGCTGACGCGTCTGGTGTCGCCGCTGCTGGATAAGCTGAATATTTCCGAAGTCTATATTCTTCCGGCGCTGACTAAATGTCTGGCAGGCGGCACCGCCTATTACGGCGTGGTGGCGGGATTGGTGGAGAAAGGCTTATACAGCGCGCACAACATCAACGCGTCGGCGGGATTGCTGATTCAAACCTTCGATCTGCCCGGCATCGGGATCTACCTTGGCCTGTCGAGCCGATTCCCGCGCCTGTTCCGCTTCGCCGTGCCCGGCATTCTGCTCGGTATTGCGCTGCGTGCGACGGTTCACGCCGTCCTGTTCTGATTACTGTTGGCGCTGAACACACTTTTCAGCGCCATTTAGTAAATAACACTACAATTCACAGGCGTTATTTATTATTAGCCCTATTAATTTCATCGTTATTTTCACCCATTGCATTAGCGATATTTTTAGTACTATTATCTCAACAGACATTTCAAATATAAAATTAATCCTGATGAAATATCAGGTTAATTTACCAAGCCCTTAAATTCATTGCAGGTAATATTCCTGTATATCCTTTTTTTGCAGATAGGGTAAATCCATGAGCGCTAAGCAAATAACCTGGAATGGCGGATTACAACCGGAAGCCATCGACATTCTGGCGCAAGATGGCGGCATGATCGTTAGCCCAACCAAAGTGGGCTACATCATCATGACCTCCGACAAAGCTGGACTGGAGCGTAAGTTCGAAGCCAAGCAGCGCAATCGCAACAAGCCGGGCGTGGTGCTGTGCGGCTCGCTGGAACAGCTACGTTCTCTGGCGCAACTCACACCAGAAATCGACCAGCTTTATCAGCGTCACTGGGATGAAGATATTCTGCTGGGCTGTATTTTACCGTGGCGCGACGATGCGCTGTCGCGTATTCCCGATGATGGTTCAAAAGAGCTGATGATGGATGGCCGTCAAACCAGCTGCTTCGTGATTAAATTCGGCAAGCCAGGCGAAAATATCGCAAAAGCATTATGGGATACTCACGAGAAATTCTCCTTTGCCAGCTCAGCAAATCCATCTGGGCAGGGAAATCGCGGTTTGGTCGAAGGTATTGGCGAGCGCATTGAAGCCCGCGCCGATTTAATTATCGAAGCCAATGCTTATGTGAAATCCATCCAGCCAAACGATGCCAATAAAGTGCGCTATGAACAAGGCGTTATGGTATCGATGGTGGATAGCGAAGGTCATCTGATTCCACAGCAAAACGGCGAGCGCAAAATCACGCCTTGCCCAGTGCTGATTCGTAAAGGGTTGGATGTGGATAAAATTATGGCGCTGCTGTCCGAGATTTTCCCTTCATGGGATTACCGGCACGGCGATTATTACTGATCTTTTAAAAGCCTGTTTCCTCTATGGAAACAGGCTTTCGTTTTACCACCCCACCTCAATCTCGCCGCCCCTCGCACTCTGCTGATGTAAAAACGCCGCTGGCAGTTCGCTCAGTGAAGCGAAGCTATTGATGATTACTGAAACATAGACTTATTACCCAATAAAAATCTATATATATTGCCAATATAGATAATTATATCTATAATTATTAAATCCAGTGAGGAGTCTTCTCAACATGTGAGGTAAGGGAATGCCAGAGCTGCATTGGCGTAAAGCTGCCCTGAAGCAGATGCGAGCCATTGCAGACGCTAACGAAAGGAAGAAGCTGAATGAGCAAGTGAATGAGTTAAAAAAGTTTCCACTTGTTCCGCCCAATCTGGATGTTAAGTCTCTAAAAAATGGTCAGGCTGACTATCGGCTTAGATGGGGAAATTATCGCGTATTGTTCGACTATCACAAAGGCGAGGAACCGAAAATCATCGCTATTCAGCAGGTAATGAGACGAACCAGTGGAACATACAAATAATCAAGGT
Organism: Pantoea sp. CTOTU49201; assembly: GCF_032054795.1. Lineage (NCBI taxonomy): Bacteria > Pseudomonadati > Pseudomonadota > Gammaproteobacteria > Enterobacterales > Erwiniaceae > Pantoea > Pantoea sp. CTOTU49201. Next base: position 2,199 of record NZ_DAMBSA010000179.1, on the reverse strand, counting down.
AGAGATTTGCTGCCATAATTCACAGATTCTCATCTCGCATCTAAGAAATTGATAACGTTGAATACTGGAACATAAATCCTATGATCGAATTCATCACTGACAGTGCTGGTAACCGCAAAGCGGCCATTGTCCCAATCGAGTTGTTCGAAAAACTGACTCAACACTCTGATTTCGCTGAATTATGGCAGTCAGTCCCTTACGAGGCCGGTATTAATGACGACGCCTTAATTCCTGGTGATGTAGTAAACATCACCATTAATAAGGGAGTCACGCTTCACGCCGCATGGCGTATTTATCGTAAACTGACTCAAAAGCAGGTTGCTGAAGCGTTGGGCATCACGCAAGCGTCTGTATCCG
>NZ_DAMBSA010000179.1:0-1832 GCF_032054795.1 Pantoea sp. CTOTU49201 | reverse complement strand
AACCACGTGATTTCAATCTTGCCAAGCTCGCTGAGCTTTACGAATGCACGCCAGAACAACTTACAGATGATTGAACGAAAAAGCCGGTACTCCCGGCTTTTTTGTGCCACACGATTCTGCATGAAGCTCGCGTGATGTTTTAGATTATAAGATTACACATCCGCGCCAAACGCCACATCCCGTTGCCCGCGCAGTTCTGCCAGCCGGCTTTCCAGCGCCGTTTCGATATTCTGATACGCCGTGCTGCCGAGCGCTAACCGCAGCGGCATACTGGGCTGTTCCAGCGTGGCGATCATCGCCGTGACACATTTTCCGGCATCGCCGGCAATGGTGAAATCGCCCGAAAAAATCGCCTGACGCAGCTGGCCTGCGGCGTTATCGCGATAAACCTCCAGCGCATTTGCCACGTCCAGACCAGCGCCAAAATTGGTTGCGGTCGGGCCGGGCTCCACCAGCAGGAAATCAATACCGAAGCTGGCGACTTCCTGGCGCACCGCTTCGACAAATCCTTCAATGCCCCATTTCGTGGCGTGATACAGGCTGAAGTTGGGATACGCAACCTGGCCGCCTTCGGAGGAAACCTGCGCAATGCGCCCGCCGCCCTGCTGACGCAGGAAAGGGATCACCGCGCGAATCAGCTGGATTGAGCCGGTGAGATTGGTGACGATCTGGCGCTCAATCTGCGCATCGCTCAACTCTTCAGCCGCGCCAAACAGGCCGTAAGCTGCGTTGCTCACCACCACATCAATGCGATCGACGGCGGCAAAAGCGCGTTCAATCGCAGGTGCGATGCTGGCGGTGTGCGCCAAATCCAGCGCAATAACCTGCAGCTGTTCGCCATAGGTTTGCTGCAGATCGGCCATCGCCTGTTCACGTCGCACCGTTGCCAAAACGCGATCGCCGCGCGCCAGTAAACGTTCACTCATCAATCGGCCCAGCCCGCTGCTGGCGCCGGTAATTAACCAGGTTTTCATGTTGTGCTCCTCATATTGAAAACCTGATGGTAGATCGCTTTACTGGTGGATAAAATCCACCTAATCGCGCATGACCCGGTGAGGAAAAACCACCAATGAGACGTCCTTCCTGGCACGAACTGCAAGCCATCAAAACGCTGGGCGAGCAGCGCAGCTTTCGCCGTGCCGCTGAAATGCTCGGCTTAAAGCGCTCGTCGCTCAGCCATCTGGTGAAAACGCTGGAGCACAATCTGGGCGTACAGCTGTTTCAACGCACCACGCGCAGCGTGTCGCTCACCGATGCCGGCCAACAGCTGCTGGATCGGCTTTCGCCGCTGCTGAATCAAATGGATGATGTGCTGCACGATATCTCCGCCAGCCGCCATCAGCATTACGGCACGCTGCGCATCAGCGCCAGCGATGCATCGATCGGTTTGCTGCTGGAACACGTAGTGGCGGACTTTAGCGCGCGTTATCCCGATATCCAGCTCGATTTCGCCGCGCAAGGTGCGTTAGTGGATATCACCGCCGCCGGTTTCGATGCCGGCATTCGGCTGATTGAGGATGTACCGCAGGATATGGTGGCCGTTCCGCTTGGCGGCCCGTTGACGTTTGTGACCGTCGCCGCGCCCGCTTATCTGGCAAGAAACGCATCGATTCTTCATCCGCGCGATCTGCTGCAACAACAGTGCATTCGCCAGCGCTTGCCGAGTGGTAAGCGTTATCAGTGGGAATATGCGCAGGCGGGCGAAAAGCATGAGATTGACGTGCCAGGCACGCTGACGTTAGACAGCAACGCGCTGATGGCGCAGGCCGCCCTCGCCGGTTTGGGCATTGCTTATGTGCCTTCGCTGTATGTGGAGAAAGAAATGCGCAGCG
>NZ_DAMBSA010000178.1:0-9006 GCF_032054795.1 Pantoea sp. CTOTU49201 | reverse complement strand
AGATGACATTACCGAGTGGTCACCCCCGTAGTCGCCTGCTTAAGCGCTTCACCGAATTGGGGCCGTATATCCGTGAAGGCAAATGTGAAGAGACACGCTTTTTCTTCGATTGCCTGGCAGCGTGTGTCAACGTCAAGCCTGCACCAGAGCTACGTGAGTTTTGGGGCTGGTGGATGACGCTGGAAGCCTATGAAGATCACTTCACTTACGAATATCATTTTGGCCTGTTTGATAAAGCGGGTGATTGGGGCGCGGCAACCATCAAAGGCAAAGAGAACAATGCCAAAGTGGAAAGCACGCTGCGTAATTTCCATGAGCGCTTGAAAGCGATGCTGCTGGAACAGAAACTCGATCTGCGACCGGCGGAAGGCTTTAAAGAAGAGCCGGTTAAATTGAGCGCCTGATAGCTATTTAAGGGTTTAAACAGGAAAGAGCCGGTGATGAGCCGGCTCTTTTTTTATAGACACAGCGAGGGTACAGCTTACTGCTTAGAACTGATACGTCAGGCCAACCGCCACAACGTCATCGTTGTTCAGGTTCAGCTTGTTGTTGTCATCCAACTGGTTGATTTTGTAATCCACGAAGGTCGACATGTTTTTGTTGAAGTAGTAAGTCATGCCCACGTCGATGTATTTAACCAGATCCTCGTCACCGATCCCTTCGATGTCTTTGCCTTTGGTCTGGATATAGCCGAGGGACGGACGCAGGCCGAAGTCGAACTGATACTGCGCGACCACTTCGAAGTTCTGCGCTTTGTTAGCAAAACCACGCGTGCCGATTGGCGTCATGTTGCGGGTTTCGGTGTAGATAGAAGCCAGGTAGATGCTGTTAGCGTCATACTTGATACCCGCGCCCCAAGATTCCGCTTTATCACCGCTACCCAGCGCTTGCAGCTGCTGCTGGTTAGTACGGTCAGAAGAGGTGATGGCAGACATCAGGCTGATGCCGGTGTCAGCAATGGTGTAACCCAGTGACGCACCGTAACCGTCGCCGTTCTGGCGCGAAGTATCGGTGATGCTGCCACGAGCGTTGGCGCTGGTAGAGTCGTTTTTACCCTGATATTGCAGCGCGAAGCGCAGGCCATCAACCAGACCAAAGAAGTTGCTGTTGCGGTAAGTGGCCACGCCAGTTGCACGCGCAGTCATGAAGTTATCGGTACGCGCTGTACCGTCACCGCCGAATTCTGGGAATACGTCAGTCCAGGCTTCTACGTCGTACAGCACGCCGTAGTTACGACCGTAGTCGAATGAACCGTATTGACCGAATTTCAGACCAGCAAAGCCCAGACGGGTTTTGTTGCCTGCGTTGGCATCAGAACCTTCAGAGTTGTTTACGTTGTACTGATATTCCCACTGACCGTAACCGGTCATCAGGTCATTAATCTGCGTCTGGCCTTTGAAACCGATACGCACGTAAGATTTGTCGCCGTCGCTTGACGCGTTATCGCTGAAGTAGTGTTCAGCTTTAACACGGCCGTAGAAGTCCAGTTTATTACCATCTTTGTTATAAACTTCTGCGGCGTTTGCGGTGGAAGCTAGTGCCAGCGCTGATACAACTAATGCCAGTGTGCTCTTCTTCATTTTGCTATCAATCCCAATGAGTAAAATTTGTTGTACCCGTGAAAGGTTTTGTAAAACACGGAACTTTTTACCGGGAGGTGATGAAAGTTTTATGACAGTTTTTCGGATTTCTTGTTAATCGCGAACTTTTGGTCTACCGCATTGTCAGGGGATTTTTGTGCTTTTCCCCTTGCTGTTGTTGGCTTCCTTGCCCACTCCTGATAAAACGTCCCTTCGCAGATTTTTTTCTTACATGGCAGGAAAAACATGAGTGGCAGTCAGACCCTTGTGGTCAAGTTGGGTACTAGCGTCCTCACCGGCGGTTCACGTCGGTTGAATCGGGCGCACATGGTGGAGTTGGTTCGTCAGTGTGCGCAGTTGCACGCGGCAGGCCATCGCATTGTTATCGTCACCTCTGGCGCGATCGCTGCCGGACGCGAACACCTTGGTTACCCCGAACTGCCACCTACCATCGCCTCAAAGCAGCTGTTGGCTGCGGTGGGGCAGAGCCGTTTGATCCAGCTGTGGGAACAACTGTTCTCGATTTACGGTATTCATATCGGGCAGATGCTGCTGACGCGCGCCGATATGGAAGACCGTGAACGTTTCCTCTACGCGCGTGACATGCTGCGCGCGCTGCTCGACAACCACATCGTGCCGGTGATTAACGAGAACGATGCGGTGGCGACCGCCGAAATTAAAGTGGGCGACAACGACAATCTGTCGGCGCTGGCGGCAATGCTCGGTGGCGCAGATAAGCTGCTGCTGTTGACCGATCAGCAAGGGCTGTTCACCGCCGATCCGCGCACCAATCCTGAAGCGGAGTTGATCAGCGACGTGCATCAGATCGACGATGCGTTACGCACGCTCGCGGGCGGCAGCGTGTCGGGCCTGGGAACCGGCGGCATGGCGACCAAACTGCAGGCGGCGGACGTCGCTTGCCGCGCGGGGATCGATGTGATCATCGCCGCTGGCAGCCGTCCGGACGTGATCAGCGATGTGCTGCATGGCAAACCGGTCGGCACGCGTTTCCACGCGCAGCAGTCGCCGCTGGAGAACCGTAAGCGCTGGATCTTCGGCGCACCGCCGGCAGGCGAAATCACCATTGATGATGGCGCGCTGGCTGCGATGCTGGAGCGCGGCAGTTCGCTGCTGCCAAAAGGCATCCGTGACGTGCAGGGCAACTTCTCGCGCGGTGAAGTAATCCGGATTCGCAACCTGCAAGGGCGCGATATCGCCCACGGCGTCACGCGCTACAACAGCGATGCCATGCGCATGATTGCCGGTCATCACAGCCAGGAAATCGGCGAGATCCTCGGTTATGAATATGGCCCGGTTGCGGTACACCGCGACGACATGATCGTCAGTTAAGGAGCGGATGATGTTAGAAGAGATGGGTAAAGCGGCGCGTGCTGCGTCGTACAAACTGGCGGAACTCTCCACCGAACAAAAAAATCAGGTGCTGCTGAGCATCGCCGATCGTCTGGAAGCGGAAAGCGCGGACATTCTGGCAGCGAACGAGCAGGATCTGGCGGATGCGCGCCAAAACGGCATGAGCGAAGCGCTGCTCGATCGCCTGACGCTCAACCCACAGCGTTTGAAAGGCATTGCCGATGATGTGCGTCAGGTGTGTCGCCTGGCGGATCCGGTTGGTCAACTGATTGACGGCGGCCAGCTCGATAGCGGCCTGCGTATTGAACGTCGTCGCGTACCGCTCGGCGTGGTTGGTGTGATTTATGAAGCGCGTCCTAACGTGACTGTTGATGTGGCATCGCTGTGCCTGAAAACCGGCAACGCGGCGATTCTGCGCGGCGGCAAAGAGACCTATCGCACTAACGCCGCCACCGTGCGCGTGATCCAGAATGCGCTGACCCAGCACGGTTTACCGGCGGGCGCGGTACAGGCGATTGAAAACCCGGATCGCGAGCTGGTGAATCAGCTGCTGAAGCTTGATCGCTACGTCGATATGCTGATCCCACGCGGCGGCGCGGGTTTGCACAAGCTATGCCGTGAAAACTCTACCATTCCGGTGATCACCGGCGGCATCGGCGTGTGCCATCTCTATCTCGATGAAACCATGGAGACCGAGGCGGCGCTGGAAGTGATCGTTAATGCCAAGAAGCAACGTCCAAGCGCCTGCAACTCGCTGGAAACGCTGCTCATCCATCGCCATCAGGCGGACAACTTCATTCCGGCTTTCCTGCAGCGCATGGCGCAGGAGAAGATTGCGCTGCACGCCGACGAAAATGTGCTGGCGCTGCTGCAAAACGGTGCCGCCGAAGTGGTAACGGTGAAAGCAGAAAATTATGATGACGAATGGTTGTCCAACGATCTGAACGTCAAGCTGGTGGCGGATATCGATGAAGCCATCGCGCATATCCGTGAACACGGCACGCAGCACTCTGATGGCATTCTGACGCGCAGCATTGGCAACGCCAATCGCTTCGTCAACCAGGTTGACTCATCGGCGGTATACGTTAACGCCAGCACACGCTTCACCGACGGCGGCCAGTTTGGCCTGGGTGCCGAAGTGGCGGTGAGCACGCAGAAGCTGCACGCGCGAGGTCCAATGGGACTTGAAGCGTTGACCACCTACAAATGGATAGGTTGGGGCGACGATACGCTGCGTCGTTAATGTTCGCCTCTGCATGACAATGGGCACCGAAAACGGTGCCCATTTTTTTTGCTTTCGATCCACTCATTCCAAGAGCTTTTTGATTTATTTCTGTCATCTATGGCGGGCTCGCGGCTTTTCACCCATTTTTTCCTTTAGATGCTGGTCTTATAGCTACAGAACAATCCTGAAAACCCCTGTCAGAACAAGCGATATAGCACTGAACACTGGTTTCGCCCTAACCGAAAGGGATAATGATTGTCCAGCTTCATTGATAAAAGCGGTTGGGTAGTAAACTGCCGGTAATATAAAATGAACTGGTAGCAAAAATGAAAATAACATTCAGTCTTTTACTGAAGGCAGATTATTAACTGATGGTTAAAAAAGAGAGTACGAGACAAGCATTCACTGCCAGGCTGATTGCCGCATGCGAAAGCGCGGGAATTGTCGGACATGGACGAAACAAACAGGTTGCGCTTGCGCTGCAAGAGAGGGGATGCAAGATCTCAACGCCGGGGGTGTGGAAATGGTTTAACGGACAATCGATACCTGATGATAATAATTTACTGGCGCTTAGCCAGTTACTCGACGTGCGCGTTGAGTGGCTGCAATTTGGCATGGAAAAACCGGCCGCTTTGCTAACGCAGCGCAGTTTGGTGAATCCTCAGCATCTGTTTCGCGTTGAAAGTTTGGATATCGGCCAGCACGGCGTGCGCAGTAGTTCTACGCGCGATGAACTGGTGGAGACCATTCAAGCCATTGAATATGGGCTGGAAGAGGCGCGGGTGCTGTTTAACGGCCGCCCGGCTGAGAACATTCGCCTCATCGCACTCAACAGCGATTCGATGGCCGGCACCTTTGCGCCGCGCGATCAGCTGTTTGTCGATATCAGCGTGCATCGCTTCGACGGCGATGGCATTTATCTGTTCACGCTTGACGATCAGCTCTATCTCAAACGCCTGCAACTTCAGCACAAAAAAGTCGCGGTGATCTCAGATAACAAGCGCTATGAAACCTGGTATCTCACGCTGGAAGAAGCCAGGACGCTGCAAGTGGTGGCGCGGGTGATCATGAGCCAGGCGCGGGATTATCAAATTCTAGGCTGATCACAAAACGCCAGATTGCGACAAAAAAATATTTTGGCTGAAATCATAAATTTAACTGATGGTAAATAAAAAATTAACCATTGGTGTTTGCCAATGCATTAGAACCTGTTAATAATTTGAGCATGGATGGACAACATATCTGCTCACGGATGAGCCCGCTCTTAAACAATTGAGGCGCTGCACAAGCGCGATACATACCATCCAAAGTTAGTGAACTTTGGGATGGGGTGGATACGCACTTTGCAGCGTTGTCAGTTGCCCTCTGTTTTTCACTCTCCTCTACTTCACCCTGGCCGCGAATGCAGCCGGGCGAGTTGACGTCGAGTATTTTCCAGAGGAACAGCGAACGCGTCGGCATCAGCCGCATCGCCATGCCTGCCACCCCATCGCCAAAGACTCATTAACAGGAGGAGTTATGGCGATTATCCAGTACGGAAAGTCAGTATTTACCGGCAATGCACGCACGCGCCGCCATCGGCGACGCCAGTCCCTCAGCCGCCTTAAGCGCAGCATCGATAGCGCACTCGGCATCGAATACGAAAATGTCACCCTGCGTACCGCTGAACGCATCTGCCAGCGCCAGACGCTGTCGCGCGTTGATTGCGCCGTGTTAGCGCCCGTTCGCATTCAGCAGGCGCAAGCGAGCGTCGATAACTGCTGTTTGCCCCATGTTTACTTGTACGCCGTGCGCTAAACCTGCATCACTTTCCCCAGTTTTAAACGGAACGTTTCATTGTTGTTCACTGTTTAACCATTCTTGAGCGTTTCGCTTACCAAATAACGCGCTCAATGTTGTAAACGATCAGCGGAATTTATGTTTTTTGCTGTTTTGCACAGCCATTTTCGGACTGTTGCGCCCGTCAAAGAGGAATTTCTATGAGCCAGATTATTGCCATCCTGAATTTTGAAGAGGGTTACCGCGAAACGCCTTATCTCGACACGCAGGGTTTCCCCACGGTCGCGGGCGGCATTCGCATTGGCCCCAAAGGTGCCTCGCTCAGCAACTATATCTTCCAGGTGCCGCGTCCGGTGGGCGATGTGTGGAAGCAGTGCATTGTTGAAAGCAAGGTGCAGCAAATGCATCAACGTGTGCTGGTGCAGCAGGCACTGGCCAAATGCAATGAAGCGCGCTGCGATGTGCTGATCAGCATGGGCTATCAACTGGGTATTGATGGATTGGCGATGTTTCGCGGCATGCTCACCGCGATTACCCAGGGCGACTTCAACAGCGCGGCGAACGCCATGCTCGATAGCCTGTGGGCGCGTCAAACTTCGGGCCGCGCGCGGCGCCATGCCGAAGTGATGCGCAGCGGCACCTATGACATCTATCGGGGGCTGCTATGAATCTGAAATTGCTGATTTTTATCATTGCGGTGCTGCTGGTGATCATTGTGGTGCTCATCATGCAGCGTTTCACCACGCTGGAGTTCGTCAAACATGCGCGGCTGTTATTCAAAACCTGGTCGGTGTGGCTAGCATCGCTCGGTTCGATGCTCAGCGCGTGGGTGCAATCGTTTCCCAGCGCTGCACTTGATGCCTGGAACAGCATGCCGCCCGATGTGAAAGAGATTCTGCCGCACAACTATTTGGGGCTGATTGGTGCCTTTATGGTGGCGATGGGCGTGATTGCTCAGTTCGTCCGCCAGAAAGGCCTTAACCAGCAGAAAATCGCCATGGAGGAAAAAGCATGACACTTCTCACCACATTGCTCGGCGGCAGCTGGCATTGGTTGGCCGCGCTGGCGGGCGTGATTGCCGCGCTGGTCGCCAGCTACTTCGGTGGCAAGAAAATCGGCAAGGTGCAGCAAGCATCCAAATCCGCCGTCGAACGCGCCGATAAAGCTGCGGCGCAAGCGGTAGCGGTTAACCAGCAGCAGCAACAGCTGCGCGAGGAGGCCAAACGTGTGGAAGCCAGCAATCTTAATCTTGATGACGCTGCTGCTCGCGACAAGTTGCAGCAGTCGAAATATCACCAGCCCTGAAGCCCCCGTCGTTATCGACTCAGCCTGTACTCTTTTTTCCCCGATTTACACCCACGGCAATGACGCCGAGCGCATGGACGTTCGCACCGTGCGCGCCATCAACAATCACAACGATCTTTGGGATCAGCACTGCGGCCACGCGGCGCAGTAACGCTGCTCTCTTGCATTTGCATTACCTACCCGAAAAGCCGAGGAGGCTATAATGATCGAAGTTAACTCTTACGCAGAACTGCGCACCACTGTTCCGGCCAAAAACGGCGATCTGGCATTCTTACGTCGTTACAACGCGGACTCCACCTTCCACGGTGGCGGTGATTTTACCGGTTTTATCGGCACCACAACGGCGGTTGAAGATGGCGGTACGCTGGTGATCGGTAACGGTTTTTACTGGAAACGCGTCATTAACGATCCGTCGGATATCAACGTGTATCACTTCGGTGCCAAGGGCGATGGTTACGCCAACGATACCGATGCCTTTAACCGTATGCTGGCGTGGACGCAAAACTACTCGGGCAATATCACCGCGTTGCCGGTGCGTTTCCCAGGCGGTAAATTCCTGATCAGCCCAATCGACATCAGCGGCACCGAGCGCGCCTTTTTCGGTTTGCAAGGTGATGATGTGGAGCTGGGTTCGCTGCCGCGTACCACTATTATTTCCGATAAAAGTGCCAACACGGTGTTCAAGGTGAAGGCGCGTCGTACCTCCATCCGCGGTATCGCGTGGAACGGCCAGGCATCGGCCGATATCACCACCAACAAAAGCACCATCACCTCCGATATGTGCAGCAACGTGCAGCCGTTCTTCGAAAATACCTGCATCGAAGGCACCACCGTCAATATCTACTGTTTCCGCGCGCAGAATAACGGCGGTACGGTGATTAAAGTGCTGGATACCCTCGACAGTAAATTCGACCAGATTTACACCCTGTATACCTATGCGCGCGTGTTTGATGTCGGTTGGTCGAACTCGCCGAAAGGCGCGTGGGATCACTCCACGGCGATTGAGCTATGTAACTGTAACTTCCAGACCGGTTACGGCGACGCCACGCTCTACATGCCGCGCGTGACGCAGGGGATTATTCGCAACGTGTGGATCGAACACACGCGTAATCCGGGCGATCTCTCTGACGGCGGCTGGACGGTGGATACGCTGAATATTGAGGATTGCGGCACGCCGTTGAATCTCAACAATGCGCGCGTGGTGATCCGCCAGCTTAACCTGCAATCCGGCGCGAAACTCAGCCTGGATGCCGCCGCCGGACGTTGGTTGTCCACCTTTGAATATGGCTATCGTCGCGACGAAAACTACGGCACCTTCATGACCGGATCGCTGCGCGCGGGCTATTACAGCGGCTACAAAATTACCAATAACACCGATACCGATAACTGGTACCGCGTCGGGCAGTTGTTCTTCCCGAACGCCAACCAGCAGTGGGTGATGGAGTTTATTGGTAAAGCGGATGCTACCCAGCCCACCGGCACAGCCGGATCGCCGGTGAACGTGGCGGCGACCGGGAAAACCTGGGTCAATCTGCAGCGCCTGGAAACGGTGTGGGCCGATGCCTATCACATGGGGCAACCTGCGGTGCTGGATATTCGTTACAGCCGTGTCGGCACCACTTATGCGGCGGTGTGGGTAAAACTGCGCGCCAACAGTGGCGATACCATGCTCAACCTGAAATGTACCGGTCCAACGCGTTTCGATACCGGTTCCTGCTCGCTGTTCCAGCAGGACTTCTCGGTGGT
>NZ_DAMBSA010000177.1:0-9051 GCF_032054795.1 Pantoea sp. CTOTU49201 | reverse complement strand
TTGCGGCGCAGCGGAAAGCCCATGAATGGCAAAGGCAAAGTCTTCTACCGGAATCGGGAAGTTCAGGGTTTCGCCGTCGCGCTGTGGCTGAGTCAGCAGCGTCGCGGCCGGTTTTGCCTGGAACTTCAGGTTAGCCAGCAGTTCCGGGATATCGATAAACTTCGGCGTCAGGCCGGCGCGCAGCACGTTATCGGAGTTCGCCATCACTTCCAGCGCCACGCCTTTCAGGTAGGCGTGCGGCGTTTCGGCAAACAGGAACATCGCTTCGCCCGGCTGCAGGGTGATCACATTGAGCAGCAGCGGCGAAAACAGCCCGCTGTCATCCGGATAATCGCTGGCGATGGATTTGATCGTCTGCCACGGTTCGCCTTCACGCGCGTTGAGTGCCGATTTCAATACGCCGATGGCGCGCGATTTGGCCTCGTCTTGCAGCGAAAGTAGCGTGGCGAACAGTTTTGCCAGGTTGGCTTCGTTAGCATTCTCGAGGAAGTGGGCGATTTGCGGATGCGCACCGGCCACCGGCTCGAGCAGCGAGACAATCTCATGCAGCTCGCGGAAACCGTTCATCGCCTGGAATGGCGTCAGCGCATACACTAATTCGGGCTTGTGGTTGGCATCTTTATAGTTACGTTCAGCGGCGCTGAGTGGAATGCCAGCAGCATTTTCACGCGCAAAACCCTCTTCAGCAGCGGCTTTACTCGGGTGTACCTGAATCGACAGCGGCTGATCGGCGCACAGCACTTTAAACAGGAATGGCAGCTCGCCGAAACGTTCCGCCACCGCTTTACCCAGCGTGGCGATCTTGTCGGCATCAATCACCTCACGCAGCGAACGCGCTTCGCCGTTGACCTCAACGGTCGAAGGGCTTTTCGGGTGCGCGCCCATCCACAGTTCCGCCATTGGCAAACCTTGTGGATTTTCGATGCCGTAGAGTTCTGTCAGCGCAGTTTTGCTGCCCCAGGCGTAATTTTGCAGCGAATTGTTCAATTTTTGCATCGTTTACCCTTAATAACCGTAAGTAAATAGGCTTATTAAAGCAGAAAGTGCCATAGAAAATACACGAACAAGTGCAATAAAGGCGATAGGCTCGCATAATGTTAAATTCTTGTATGTGACAATCTTGCTCGCTCAACGGCGTCGCGGGAAGGCGTTTAGAGCGGAAACCTCAAAATCTGAGCTAAGGAGACGTAGTCATGGCAGCCAATCGCATTGAAAAAGACTCAATGGGACCGATCGAAGTACCGGCAGATAAGTTGTGGGGCGCACAAACCCAGCGTTCGCTGGAACATTTCAAAATCTCGACTGAGAAAATGCCGGTGGCATTGGTGCATGCGCTGGCGCTGACCAAGCGTGCGGCGGCGCAGGTGAATCAGGATCTTGGTTTGCTTCCAGCCGATCGCGCCCAGGCGATTCTTAAAGCCGCCGACGAAGTGCTGGAAGATAAACACAGCGACGAGTTTCCGCTGGCGATCTGGCAAACCGGCTCCGGCACCCAGACCAACATGAACATGAACGAAGTGCTGGCGAACCGCGCGAGTGAAATCCTCGGCGGAGAGCGCGGCATGTCGCGCCTGGTCCATCCCAATGACGACGTGAATAAAAGCCAAAGCTCCAACGATGTGTTCCCCACCGCCATGCACGTGGCCGCGGTCATCGCCGTGCGGGAGCAGCTGATTCCGCAGATTCACGTGCTGAAAAAGACGCTGAGTGAAAAATCCGACGCCTTCAAAGATATCGTCAAAATTGGTCGTACCCACTTGCAGGATGCGACTCCGCTGACGCTCGGTCAGGAGATCTCCGGCTGGGTGGCGATGCTCGAGCACAATCTCAAGCACATCGAAAACAGTATTCCGCACGTGGCGGAGCTGGCGCTGGGCGGCACCGCAGTTGGTACCGGCCTGAATACCCATCCGGAATACGCGGTACGCGTGGCGAAAGCGCTGGCCGATTTGACCAAACAGCCGTTTGTTACTGCGCCGAATAAATTTGAAGCGCTGGCGACCTGCGATGCGCTGGTCCACGCACACGGAGCGCTGAAAGGTTTGGCGGCTTCGCTGATGAAAATTGCCAACGATGTACGCTGGCTGGCTTCTGGCCCGCGATGCGGCATCGGCGAACTGGCGATTCCGGAAAACGAACCTGGCAGCTCGATCATGCCAGGCAAAGTGAACCCGACGCAGTGCGAAGCGCTGACCATGCTGTGTTGCCAGGTGATGGGCAACGACGTGGCGGTGAACATTGGTGGCGCATCCGGCAACTTTGAGCTCAACGTGTTCCGTCCGATGGTGATCCACAACTTCCTGCAATCGGTGCGTCTGCTGGCCGATGGCATGGATAGCTTCAATCATCATTGCGCGATTGGCATTGAGCCGGTACGCGAGCGCATCGATCAGTTGCTGAACGAATCGCTGATGCTGGTTACGGCGCTGAATACCCACATCGGCTACGACAAAGCGGCGGAAATCGCTAAGAAAGCCCATAAAGAGGGCCTGACGCTGAAAGGCTCGGCGCTGAAGCTCGGCTATCTGACCGAAGAGCAGTTCGATGAGTGGGTACGTCCGGAAGAGATGGTTGGCAGCATGAAACAATAGCGGTTGAAAAAGCTAAGGCCGTTCAAATGAACGGCCTTTTTCGTTTACAACTGCCCGCTATACAACACCGGACCGGTTGGCTGGCCAGTTGGCGAGCCGCCGCGCGGTTCAAGACTGATAGCGATCACGCCTGAGCGGGAAATCGTGCTATTCAACGCAACATCGGTTGCTTTCTGGTTATCCAATAAACCCAGCGAAATCGGCGCTTTACCTGGCGGAATCAGCCACAGCTGCAAACTGTTGTTATCGGCGATGGTCACCGGATGTAACGGCGTCAGGCTCAACTGCGCCAGTTTGCTGTCCGCGCTGACTACCCATTGTTGTTGATGCTGAGCATCGTTCAGTACTGTCAACGGCGTTAACGTTGGCTTTTGCAGGAACAGTGAGGCGAGCAGGGCGATCGCCGCGATACTGGCGGCCGCCAGCCAGCCCGCATAATGACGTTTGGGCTGAATAACGCGTTGCTCGGGCAAGCTCAACGTAATCTTCTTCCACACCTTTTCCGGCGGCGTGACCGGCGCAAGCTGATTATCAAGGCCCCCCAGCATGGTTTGCCAGCGTGCGACGTTAGCCGCGAGTTCAGGCTCGTTGCGCAGCCGGCGCTCAAAGCGCAAACGCGCCAGCTCGCTTAAAGTGCCCAGCGCATACTCGGCCGCTAAGGCATCATCGCGTTGTACGTTATCGTTCATAGGCCCACACACTCCCGCAGATGCTCCAGCGCGCGGCGAATCCAGCTTTTAACCGAGCCAACCGGCTGTTGTAGCCAGGCGGCAATATCACTGTGGGACATCCCCTGATAATAGGCGAGCGTGATGCTTTGCTGCTGTTCGCTGCTCAGGTGGCCAATGCAGTGTCGCAGGCGATCGGCTTGCGCCGGATCGTGCCAGGTATTCTGTTCGTCTTCCGCCGTTATCTGCAGCAGATCGTCAAACTCTTCTGTATTTAGCGTCATGCGCGCTTGTCCGCTGCGTAACCCGTCAATGCAGCGATTGCGCACAATGTGCGTCATCCATGTCATCGGCGCGCTAAGGGCGGCATCGTAGGCGTTGGCCCGGTTCCAGATAGTGAGATAGCAATCATGCAGCACCTCTTCCGCCCAGCCTTGCTGGCGTAGCATGCGCAGGGTGAGGGCGAAAAGATGTGGCGAAGTCAGTCGATAGAGTTGTTCAAACGCGCGGCGATCGCCCTGTGCGATCGCCGGCAATAACGTCACTAATTGTTCTGTTAGCCTATTATCCATAATCTTCCCGGTTGGCTAAAATGCCCAATCCGAGTATAGGCAATTACTTAGGCATTAAGACGGTATCAATCACATCAATCACACCATTTTTCTGATTGACGTCATAAGTGCTGATATTCGCCACATTGCCTTGACCATCTTTCAGCTGAATATTGTGCGGGCCATTATTCATAATCCACAACGGTTGGCCGTTAACAGTTTTCAGCTCGGCATGACCGCCACCTTGCTTGATTTTCATCTCCAGCGCTTTCATGTCGTATTTGCCCGCCACCACATGATAAGTCAGGATGCTGGTCAACTTCGCTTTGTTCTCCGGTTTCACCAGGCTATCAACGGTGCCCGCTGGCAACTTGGCGAAGGCCGCATTGGTTGGCGCGAAGACGGTAAACGGACCTTTACCTTCGAGGGTTTCCACCAAACCCGCCGCTTTAACAGCAGCAACCAGCGTGGTGTGATCTTTGGAGTTCAGCGCGTTTTCAACGATGTTTTTTTGTGGATACATCGCTGCTCCGCCTACCATCACGGAGCCATTATCCATCGCGGCGAATGCACCTGCGGTGAACAGTAAAGTGCTGGATACGACTGCAATGCCCATTAGCTTTTTCATCATAAATCCTCGTAGTAGGGAGCGAAGAAGTTGCTCACACTCTGATATACGAGGGCAGGTGATGAATTGGATGCAGTGATTTTGAAATTTATTTTTAAACCTGCCGATCGCTCCATAAATGCAGGCGCGGAATGATCAGATGCAGCGACTCGGCCAGCGGTTTGTGGCGATAAGCCACGTTATCGGCATCGTAGTTCAGCAGCTCACCCAAAATCGGTACCTGGGTGCGATCGCGGCACAGCACCAGCAGCGGAGAAGGGCAGGCAAGCTGCACCTGTTTCTTCTCGCTGGCGCGCCACACGCGGGCAATCGGCTGCACTTTTACCGGACGCTTGATTTTCAGTTTCGCACCCGCCGGTAACGCAAGGATCGCTTCCAGCTCCAATTGCACTTTTTCCGCCCACTGTTCGCGCGTCCACGGCGCCTGAGCGCGATTGGCCTTCAGGCTGCGCTCCAGCTGTTCCACCACCTGATCACGGGTAACGTTCTTGATGATATTTTTATTCGCCCAGCCGAAGCGCAAACTATCCGGTGAGTTAAGCAGCGCCACGCTGCGGTAAGCGTTAAGGGTAATTAACCCGCGCAGATGCTGGTGGACAAACTCAAAACGCGCCTCGCTCGGCAAGCCCGATTCCACGGTTATCAGCTGTTCCAGCCGCTGCTTCAGAGTATTTATCTCCGCAACCTGCTGCGTAATCTGTTCATGCACATCGCCGTCGGCTTCAATGCAAATCGCGCCCGGCAAGCGCACGGCGGCTTTGGTGCTAAGTTTTTCCGATTGATGCTGCATAAACAGGCGGCAATAGTGCGCCAGCGCCATATCGCGCGCCGTTTTGCCAAGATGCTGCGTCACCGCGATGCGTTCAATTTCATCATGCTCGCGGCCTTTCTCGATTTCCGGCAGGCTAAACACGCGCGCAATCAGCAGCGGTTGCTGCTCAATCTGTTGGCGCAACGCGCCCAAACTCGCTTCCAGCGCGTTGACGCAGTCATGCAGATCGGCAACCAAATCATAACGAGCCATAAATGGCCTCCATAGTTACAACATACTTTTCAGTGTACTGACTTAGGTGCCGGTCTGCCAGCGTAGCGCAAGGATTTTGTTAAGCAGCCAACGACGGGATTTTTCCAGCGGGATGAACGTGTTATAACAATGCTTTGCCTGCTAATGGATAATTGTGTGAAGCCTCAGCCAAAGCCACCTGCCGCCGCCATTGTTACACTTGGATTA
This sequence comes from Pantoea sp. CTOTU49201, assembly GCF_032054795.1. Classification (NCBI taxonomy): domain Bacteria; kingdom Pseudomonadati; phylum Pseudomonadota; class Gammaproteobacteria; order Enterobacterales; family Erwiniaceae; genus Pantoea; species Pantoea sp. CTOTU49201. Next base: position 3,382 of record NZ_DAMBSA010000177.1, on the reverse strand, counting down.
GTGCAAATCCTGTCATGGGGCGGATCCTTCTATCTTATGGCGGTGATGGCCAATCCCATCGTGGCGGAAACCGGCTGGTCGCAACAATGGGTGTATGGCGCGCTATCGCTCGGCATGCTGATTTCCGGTTTACTGGCCCCGCTGAGCGGGCGACTGATTTCCCGCACTTATGGCCGCGCGTTGCTGGCGGCGAGCGGGGCGGTGATGGCGCTCGGTCTGGTGATTATGGGATTAAGTCATAACCTGCCGCTGTTTCTGTTTGCCTGGCTGATTATCGGCATTGGCATGGCGATGGGCCTCTACGATGCGCTGTTTGCCACGCTCGGTACGCTGTACGGCGGCCAGGCGCGCGGTGCGATTACCGGCATCACGCTGATCTCCGGCTTCTGTACCACCTTAGTATGGCCGGGCACCGCGCTGCTGATTCACTGGCTGGATTGGCGCGGCGCCTGTTTTGCTATCGCCGGATTGTTATGTGTTTCAGTATTGCCCGCCTATCTTTACGCGCTGCCCGCGCCAGAAGGGAAAATCGCCGCCGCCAAAGCAAAACCGACCGCGCAGGGCGACGAATTGGCACCAACGCTGTTTTGGCTGCTGTGCAGCATCTTCACTCTTGCATCGGTGATCATGACGGCCATTTCGGTGCAGCTGATCACCTTGCTGCAGGCCAGCGGCCACACGCTGGCGTCGGCGCTGGCCATCAGCGCGATTCTCGGCCCGTGTCAGGTGGGATCACGTATCGTGGATATCGCCTTTAAGCGCGGTCACCCGATCTGGACCACCTTTTTCTCTGTAGGATTAGTAGCGCTCGGCTTGCTGCTGCTGGCGTGTTATCCGCAGTTTGCGGTGCTCAGCATGGTGCTGTACGGTGCCGGGAATGGTTTGCGCGCCATTGTGCGGGGAACTTTACCGCTGGTGATGGTCAAACCAGAGGCTTATGCGATTGTGGTAGGGCGCATGGCGCGTCCCGCTTTAATCGGCCAGGCATTGACGCCGCTGGTTGGCGGCTATGTGTTTCAGCATCTCGGAGCCAGCGCCACGCTGTGGTTGTTATGCGTTCTGGCGTTGATTAACGTGCTGTTGGTGGTGCTTTTGCAGCAGAAGTTGCCGCAGGCCATCCCACAGTCGGAAAGGGGAGTGATAAACTAAGCAGCCTGTGCGCTTCTGCCCGATTAAATGGGGAATACGTGCCTGGATCACGGACGTTGACTTCTAAAAAGCAACAGTGTTTGTTATATTTATTGCTCATTGATTACTCACTGTCGCGGCATAAAAACAACAAGATAACCGCAACTCAGGATATTGAAATGCTTGATTACCGCTTCCCGACAGCTTTGCAGATGGTTTTGAGCGTAGCGATGGCGGAGCAACTGGGTAAACGCTCGACCAGTGCCATTTTGGCGTATGGTCTTGAAGCGAACCCCAGTTTCATTCGGAAACTTATGGTTCCGCTCACGCGTGACGGCATCATCGTCTCAACGCTTGGCCGCACCGGCTCGATTCATTTGGGTCGCCCGGCCGCTGAGATTACGCTGCGCGACATTTATACTTCTGTGATTGAAGATAAAAAACTCTGGGCATCGCGCCCTGATGTGGCACCGCGCTGTTTGGTCAGCGCCAACCTGTGTTGGTATTTCAAATCGATTGCTGAAGAGGCTGAAGAAGCGTCGCTAAAAGTGCTGGAAACCCGCACCGTAGCGGACGCGCTGGCCGAACTGAAGCACAACGACACCAGCAACTGCGAAGAGCTACCCGATCTCGAACTCGCCGACCTGTGTAAGAAAGGCCGCTAAAACCACCATCCCGTAGGGTCGCCATTCATGGCGACCTTTTTTATTGCCTCGAACTCCAGCCATACAATTCCATGCACATTGGCGAACTGCACTTCATTTTTAGCTTAATCGGTCACCATGAATGGCGACCCTACGGTTGTGTGGTGAGGTATAGGCAATCTATTGCTCAAGTGAGCGGCATTTCGCCCTGATAGCCATCTTCTACCCATAAAAAATCCGGGCACTTGGCCCGGATTGTTCATTTCATCTAAAACTCTTACACGGTTTGCACTTCAGCCTGCGGCTGCTTACGCGTCACCAGCTTACGCAGCGTCACATAAAACACTGGCGTCAGGAACAAACCAAACAGCGTCACGCCCAGCATGCCGGAGAACACGGTAATCCCGGTAACGCCGCGCACTTCCGCGCCTGCACCTTCGCCAAGAATCAGCGGAATGGTACCGGCGATAAAGGCAATCGAGGTCATAACGATCGGACGCAAACGCAGACGACAGGCTTCCAGCGCCGCATCGACAATGCTCTTGCCCTGCATCTCCAGCTCACGCGCAAACTCAACGATAAGAATCGCGTTCTTACATGCCAGCCCCATCAGCACCACCAGCCCAACCTGCACAAACACGTTGTTATCGCCACCGGTCAGCCACACGCCGACCAGCGCAGAGAGCATGGTCACCGGCACAATCAGGATTACCGCCAGCGGTAGCGTCCAGCTTTCATACAGCGCCGCCAGCACCAGGAACGCCAGTAAAACGGCGACCGGGAAGACGATCAGCGCGGTGTTGCCCTGCGTTGATTGCTGATAACTCAGGTCGGTCCATTCAATGTTCATGCCGTTCGGCAGCACCTGCGTGGACATCTCTTCCAGCTTCTGCATTGCCTGCGCCGAAGAGAGCACGCGCGGATCGGCATCACCAATCAGGTCCGCCGCCGGATAGCCGTTATAGCGAATCACCGGATCCGGGCCGTACGTGGTGGTGATATTCACCATGCTGCCAATCGGCACCATTTCGCCGCGATCGTTGCGGGTACGCAGATTACCGATATCCTGCACGCTATCGCGGAAATCGCCGTCCGCCTGCGCCATCACGCGCCAGGTGCGACCAAACTTATTGAAATCGTTAACGTACGACGATCCCAGATAGGTTTGCAGCGTGCTGAACAGTTCGGTCAGCGACACGCCTTGCGCTTTGGCTTTATCACGATCCACCTGCACATCCAGCTGCGGCACGTTGGCCTGGTAGGATGAAATCGGGAACATCATGCCCGGCGTATGTAACACCGCACCCGTCATGGTATTGATGGCGGTTTGCAGCGCACCGTAACCGAGGCCCGCGCGATCCTGCACATACAGCGAATAACCCGAACCTTGTCCCAGACCCAAAATCGGCGGCGGCATAATCGAGAAGCCAAAGCCTTGCTGGATTTTCGAGATTTTGGCGTTGATCTCGGCATTGATCTCCGCCGCGCTGCGTTTACGCTCATTGAACGGTTTGAGGCCGAAGAACACCGTGCCGGTATTTGGCGTGTTGGTGAACTGCAACGCATTCAGACCGGGGAAGGCGACCGAATAGGCCACGTCTTCGGTGTTC
>NZ_DAMBSA010000176.1:3734-9113 GCF_032054795.1 Pantoea sp. CTOTU49201 | reverse complement strand
AAGAAGAGCCAATGACACCGCAAGGTATCAACGGTGCAGCGCCAGCGGCGCAGCCAACTACCAGCCTGTAATCGCGGTTGAAGAAGGTCGCCATGAATGGCGACCCTACAAACCGCACCCGTAGGGTTGCCATTTATGGCAACCTTGCCAAATCAATCCCGCGGTCGTCGAAACGCCAGCCAACCCGCCACTAACGTAAACGCCAGCACCACCAACACCAGCAGCAAAAAGCCGTGCGGATTATTCGCCAGCGGAATGCCACCCACGTTCATACCAAAAAATCCCGCCACGATATTGATCGGCAACGCCAGCACGGTAATCACCGTCAGCAAAAACAGCGTGCGGTTGCTCTGCTCCATCAATCGCGCGGCAATCTCTTCCTGCAGCAAGCGAATGCGTTCCATCAAACTCGCCAGGTCATTCAGCGCCACGCTGAACTCTTCGGTGAAAATCCGCAGCTCGCCTAACGGTTCGCGCTTCAGCCATTTGGGCGGACGATTCAACAGGCGAAACAGCGCCGCCGGTTCCGGAGCCAGCAAACGCTGCACGCGCAGCAGCATCCGGCGCAGCTGCCCCAGCTCACGACGATTGGTTTTGATCGCCGCACTCAGCAAGCGCTCTTCAATCGCATCCACCGCCTGACTGGATCGCCGCACCACCTGCTCCAGCTGCGCTTCCTGCTCGCCAAGCAGCCACAGCAGCATCGCATCCGGCTCGGCGAATTTAAGCCGATCCATCTGCTGATGCATGCGTTCGATCATGCCAACCGGACGAAAACGCGCGGTGACCACCACACGCGGGCAGCACCACATCCACAGTGTGGCGTTCTGCGTGCTGCGCTCCTCTTTACTGAAAGTCACGTCATTGAGCACCGCCAGCAGCGCATCGTTTTGATGGGCTAAACGGGTGCGCGGCGAAGCCGAATGTATCTCATCGAAAAAATCGTGGTCTACGCCAAAGTGGTCCTGAACCCAACGCTCCGCACGTGCGTGATTAAGGTTGATGTGCAGCCAGATAAAGTACGACTCCGGCAGCTGCTGCTGCGCCAGCTGGGCCGCTTCACGCGCATTGAGGCGCTGTGGCGGCGACGCGGGGGTAAACAGATAACCGTGAATCAATCCGGCGACTTCGTTATTGAAGTCCGGCAGCGAGGCGAGTGGTAGTACGGGCTGGAGCATTAGCAGGTCATTCCGCAGCGGTCAGATCCACAGCGTGCGACAGCTTTGTTGCAGCACGATGACACAGCGTGATCGCCATCATCATTCTGTCATACAAACCACGTATCACACTGCCATTAACGGATGCCGTTCGAGCATCGTGATTTAACACTGAGGTGTTTTATGGCTGAAAACAGTATACCTGCATCGACCTCCTCGTCCCACAGCGGACGCCCGAACCTTAACCGCGGCAACGGTCCAGCCTCACGCCTGATCTTTGTACTGTTGCTGATTGCTGGCCTGATGTATGCCGGCATTAACCTGTTTAATGATGTTGAAGAGACTGGCGCGCCGGTCACCAGTTATACGCCATTCGTACTGCTTGGCGTGGCGCTGATCATCGCGCTCGGCTTTGAATTTGTGAACGGTTTCCACGATACCGCCAACGCCGTCGCCACGGTGATCTACACCCATTCGCTGTCGCCGGGCGTGGCGGTGATGTGGTCCGGCTTCTGTAACTTTTTGGGCGTGCTGCTCTCCAGCGGCGTGGTGGCGTTCGGCATTATCTCGCTGTTGCCGGTGGAGCTGATTCTGCAGGCGGGCAGCGGCCACGGCTTCGCCATGGTCTATGCGCTGCTGTTCTCGGCGATTATCTGGAACCTCGGCACTTGGTATTTTGGTTTACCGGCCTCCTCTTCGCATACGCTGATCGGTTCGATTATCGGCGTTGGCGTGGCGAACGCCTTGCTGCATGGCCGCAGCGGCACCAGCGGCGTGGATTGGGATCAGGCGATTAAAGTCGGTTACGCGCTGCTGCTGTCGCCAATTGTCGGCTTCGTCTGTGCCGCCCTGCTGCTGCTGGCGATGAAAGCGTTTATCCGCAATCGCCAGCTGTATGAAGCACCTAAGGGCAATCAGCCGCCGCCGGTATGGATTCGCGGCTTGCTGATCCTCACCTGCACCGGCGTCTCTTTCGCCCACGGTTCGAATGACGGCCAAAAAGGCATGGGCTTAATCATGCTGATTCTGGTCGGCACCATGCCGATTGCCTATGCGCTGAACCGCTCGCTGCCGCCGGAGCAGATTCCGCGTGTCGCCGCCTTAACTCAGGTGACGGAACAGCAGCTGCTGACGCTGCAACCCGCGCCCGCTGCCATGCCCGCGCCGCGTGAAGTGCTAACCGAATTCGTGCGCACCAACCAAAATCGCCCGCAAGTGTTACCGGCGCTCGGCATGATGCTCGGCGATATCGGCGACCAGATTCGTCGCTACGGCGCGGTGGAGAATATCCCGGCGCAGGCGGTGACCAACACGCGAAACGACATGTATCTGGCATCGGAAACCATCAAGCATCTGCAAAATGCCAAAGTGACGCTACCGGAAGAGACCGCGCGCAACCTGGCGGCGGTGAAAAAAGAGCTGGATGCCGCCACGCGCTTTATCCCGATGTGGGTGAAAGTGGTGGTGGCGATAGCGCTGGGTCTCGGCACCATGGTCGGCTGGCGTCGCATTGTGGTAACGGTGGGTGAACGCATCGGTAAAACCCATCTCACCTACGCGCAAGGGGCCAGCGCCGAACTGGTGGCAATGGCGACCATTGGCGCGGCGGATGTGTTTGGCCTGCCGGTTTCCACCACGCATGTGCTCTCTTCCGGCGTCGCCGGTTCAATGGCCGCCAACCGTTCAGGTTTGCAACTTTCCACTATCCGCAATCTGGCGATGGCGTGGGTGCTGACGCTGCCGGTTTCTGTATTACTTTCGGGGCTCCTTTACGCCCTGTTTATCCACCTGTAACGGGAGAAAATAATGGCGACACACGACAATAGCTTCCACAGCGAGACCTTTAATCAGCGTCTGCTGCAGGAGTTTTACGACAGCTACGACGAAGAGCTGGAGATGGAGCTGGATGACCTGCGTTTTAACGACAGCGACGAGCCGCAGGCTGATGACGATAAAGCCTTTCGTCGTCGTTATTTCCGCGAACTGCTGCATCTGCAAGGCGAGCTGGTCAAGCTGCAGGATTGGGTGATGCGCACCGGACATCGCGTGGTAATCCTGTTTGAAGGGCGCGATGCGGCGGGTAAAGGCGGCGTGATCAAACGTATCACCCAGCGCCTCAATCCGCGCACCTGTCGCGTAGCCGCCCTGCCCGCGCCTAACGATCGTGAGAAAACGCAGTGGTATTTCCAGCGCTATATCGCCCATCTGCCGGCTGCTGGTGAGATCGTGATGTTTGACCGCAGCTGGTACAACCGCGCGGGCGTTGAGCGCGTGATGGGTTTCTGTAACGAAGATGAAGTGGAAGAGTTTTATCGCAGCGTGCCGGAGTTTGAAAAAATGCTGACGCGCAGCGGCATCCAGATCATCAAATACTGGTTCTCGATCACCGATGAAGAGCAGGAGCTACGCTTCCTCAGCCGCATTCACGATCCGCTCAAACAGTGGAAACTGAGCCCGATGGATCTCGAAAGCCGTCGTCGCTGGGAAGATTACACCGAGGCGAAAGAGGAGATGCTGGAGCGTACCAACATCCCCGAAGCGCCATGGTGGGTGGTGCAAGGCGTGGATAAGAAGCGTGCGCGACTCAACTGCATCAGCCATCTGCTGCAGCAGATGCCGTACGAAGAGAGTGAAGCCAAACCGATTATGTTACCGCCGCGCGAACGTTCCGAAGACTATCGCCGCGCGCCGGTACCTGAGCACATGGTAGTGCCGGAAAAATACTAAAGCGCTTGCGCGGCCGTCTGGCGGCCGTGCTGCTGGTGCAAGCGCAGCGTGATGGCAAACGCGCCGAGCACCATCAGCGCCGCCGCCAGATAGACCGATTGCATGCCCCAATGACCAATCAGCAAGCCCGCTACCGGCCCGGTTAATCCCAGCCCTAAATCGAGAAACGCCGAATAGGTACCGAGCGCCGAACCCTGATCCTGCTGCTGCACGCGCTTCACCGCCTCCACGCCCAGCGCCGGGAACACCAACGAGAAACCGCCGCCGGTAAGGAACGCGCCCAAATCCACCAGCCAAATGCTATCGGCCTGCCAAATCAGCAGCAATCCGGCACACTCCAGCACGAACGACACTAGCGCCACTTTCAGACCACCAAAGCGTGTGATGTAGCGGCCAAAACCGAGGCGCACAATCACAAAGCCGAGGCTGAACAGCGTCAGCGCGAACGCGGCTCCGCTCCAGTCGCGGCTGGCGAAATAGAGGGTGATAAAGGTGGAGATTACGCCGAAGCCGATTGTGCCAAAGCCGAGCGCCAGGCCAAACATCCACACGCGGCTGACCACGCGATGGAACGGAATGCGCACGCCGGCGGTGACGCTGACGCCCGCTTTGCGGCTCGCCATCCAGAATCCGGCAACGCCCATGATCGCCACCAAACCGGCAAACCCGCTGATGCCAAACCATTGATTGAGCAGCACGCCAAGCGGCGCACCAATCGCCATGGCGAAATAGGTCGCCACGCCGTTCCATGAGATAACGCGCGCGGTTTGCAACGGGCCGACAATGTTCATGCCCCACAGCGTCGATCCGGTGCTGCTGAAGCTTTCACCGACGCCGAGGAACAAGCGTCCCGCCGCCAGCAGCGCCAGGCTTAGCAGCGGCATATCGCTGCACAACGCGGCGATAATCGATAACACGCCGCTCATGCCGCAGAACACCAATCCCATCATCACCACGCGTTTTGGACCGTAGCGATCCGCCAGACGACCAGAGTGCGGGCGACTTAACAGCGTGGCGAAGTATTGCAGGCTGATGATCAATCCGGCGATGAATGAGCTGAATCCAAGCTGGTTATGCACAAATCCCGGCAGCACCGCCAGCGGCAAGCCCACCGAAAGATAGCAAAAGAAGGTGAATACAATGACGGAGAGAATACGTTTATTTAACTGAGCGTTACTCAGTACAGCGGCGTCAGACATGGAAGGTGGCGTCGGGGATCAGGATGAAAGTAGGCGATAACTATAACCTTAGCGTGCTAAGAGATCGCGGATTTTTTAGTTATAAAGTTTATATGCACTTGTATGAGAAGGTCGCCATGAATGGCGACCCTACAAAGAATTGGCGCGTTTTTCGTAGGGTGCGCAGCATTACGCCATAAATGGCGATCCGACAATGGTTTTGCGGAATTAAGTGATGATTGCTGATGCATGCCGCTCAATCGCGGTGGCGATGTCGGCGGAGACTTTGAGGGTGCGGACTTCGCTGAACAAGCCGT
>NZ_DAMBSA010000176.1:0-3724 GCF_032054795.1 Pantoea sp. CTOTU49201 | reverse complement strand
CGTCGGCTTGGTGATACGCCTTGCGCAAATAGCCAAGCCACTGCTTGATGCGCGCTACGTGATACATGCCGGTATCGCCCTGCTTTTCCAGCTGGGTATATTTCAGCAACAATGCGACCACGTCAGGCCAAGGCATCGGCGCTTCGTTGTACTTCACCACGCGCGCCAGGTTTGGCACGTTAAGCGCACCGCGTCCAATCATCACCGCATCGCAGCCGGTAATGCGCATGCAATCTTGCGCGTCCTGCCAGTTCCAGATTTCACCGTTGGCGATCACCGGAATACGCAGACGCTGGCGGATTTCGCCAATCGCCTGCCAGTTAATGCTTTCGGCGCGATAGCCATCTTCTTTGGTACGACCGTGCACCACCAGCTCGCTGGCACCGGCTTGCTGCACCGCATCGGCGATTTCAAAGCGACGATCGCCGGAATCCCAGCCCAATCGCACTTTCACCGTCACCGGCAGATGATCCGGCACCGCTTCACGCATCGCTTTCGCGCCGCGATAAATCAGTTCGGGATCTTTCAGCAAGGTGGCACCGCCGCCGCTGCCGTTTACCAGCTTCGACGGACAACCGCAGTTGAGATCAACGCCCCAGGAACCAAGTTCCACCGCGCGCGCGGCGTTCTCTGCCAGCCATTCGGGATATTGCCCGAGCAGCTGCATGCGAACGCGCGTGCCTGACGGCGTGCGGCTGTGGTTATGCAGCTCAGGACACAAACGATAGAAGGATTTTACCGGCAGCAGCTGATCGACCACGCGCAAAAACTCGGTCACGCATAAGTCATAATCATTAACCCCGGAGAGCAGCTCACGCACCAGCGAATCGAGCACGCCCTCCATCGGCGCCAGCAAAACCCTCATGACGTTAGGCGTTCCCGGTTTTCTTCGGTGCCGGACGACGACGACCGCTGTTGGCGGCTGGCGCGGCCTGGCTTGCGCCCTGCGCTGGACGGCGCGCTGAACGCGCTTCACCCTGCGGACGAGGTGCATTGCCGCTGTGTGGACGAGAAACGTTGCCGCCCTGTCCGCGACCCTGGCCTTGACCACGTCCACCTTGGCCGCGACCGCCGCCCTGCTGCTGACGACCGTTCTGGATTGGCTCAGCTTTGATGCTTGGATCGACTTCGAAACCAGGCAGCTCGATGCGTGGGATTTCACGCTTCAGCAGACGCTCAATGTCACGCAGCAGTTTGTGTTCATCAACGCACACCAGCGACAGTGCCGCGCCGGTAGCAGCCGCACGGCCAGTACGACCGATACGGTGCACGTAATCTTCCGCCACGTTTGGCAGCTCGTAGTTCACCACGTGTGGCAGCTCTTCGATATCCAGACCACGCGCCGCGATGTCGGTGGCAACCAACACGCGAATGCCGCCAGATTTGAAGTCAGCCAATGCACGGGTACGCGCGCCCTGGCTCTTGTTACCGTGGATCGCGGCGGCGGTGATGCCGTCTTTGTTCAGCTGTTCAGCCAGGTGGTTGGCACCGTGTTTGGTACGGGTGAACACCAGCACTTGCTGCCAGTTATCACGACCAATCATCAGCGACAGCAGTTCCCGCTTACGCTTCTTATCCACGAAATGCACTTGCTGGGAAACCTGCTCAGATGCGGTGTTACGACGCGCAACTTCAACCTGTTCTGGGTTGGTGAGCAGTTTTTCCGCCAGCGTTTTGATCTCGTCAGAGAAGGTGGCAGAGAACAGCAGGTTCTGACGCTTAGCAGGCAGACGCGCCAGTACGCGACGGATGTCGTGGATGAAGCCCATGTCGAGCATACGATCCGCTTCATCCAGCACGAGGATTTCAACCTGTGACAGATCAACCGCGTTCTGGTGTGCCAGATCGAGCAGACGGCCCGGTGTTGCCACCAATACGTCAACGCCGCCGCGCAGTTTCATCATCTGCGGGTTGATGCTCACGCCGCCGAATACCACCAGCGAACGGATATCCAGATATTGGCTGTACTCACGCACGTTCTCGCCAACCTGAGCCGCCAGTTCGCGGGTCGGGGTCAGGATCAGCGCACGCACCGGACGGCGGCCACGCGCCGTGGACGGTTTTGCAGTCAGACGCTGCAGCAATGGCAGCGTAAAGCCGGCGGTTTTACCGGTGCCGGTTTGGGCGCTCGCCAGCAGGTCACGACCAGCCAGCACCACAGGAATTGCCTGACGCTGAATCGGCGTCGGCTCTTGGTAGCCTTGTTCTGCTACCGCACGCAAAATATCGGCACTTAAGCCGAGAGAGTCAAATGACATGCAGGTGTATTACTCCGAACCGTCCTGATCGCCGTAGGCGATGTAGTTTTCAGGAGGGATATGACGCAAGCGCGGGGCTCACGTGTGAAAAGGGCACAAACTACCATGCGTAAGGGCGCGAGTTTAGCAGCTTTCCGCGCGTACAGCATCCATAAAAAAAGGAGCCGCATTTGGCTCCTTTTGTCAGGTCCGCAGGGTTGCGGTCCCTAATCGATCAACTGCGCTTCTTCTCGATGCGCTGGACCGGCTCTTTCGCCAGCAGTGATACCAGCGCCGGTCCCACCAACATCACCACGCCGAGGATACCAATCAGCAGGTTGTTGTGGATAAAGCGGGAGATCAGGAACAGCGTTAACATCGCTGCGCCAAAGTAGTAAGTGGTGGTCACCTCTTCGAGGGAATCACCCATTCTACGTAAACGGGCACTACGCTGCATGACCAGCATGGTAATAAATACCACCGCATAAGCTGCCACCAGGGTACTGCTCACTTCAACCAGCGCCCTATGTTTCCAGCCCCAAACCAGCGCGGCAATCACCAGCAGGTGCATTGCAATGTGCAAACAGGTTTGTCCGGTAACAATCTGAACACGATTAGACCATTTCATTCTCTTCTCCTGGCAGACCCAACAGGTCGCCCAAGTGTATCTGGCTGGAGGCCAGACGAACGTCCTCAATGTAAAGCAAATTTCGGATTACGCCCTAATTTTCTGCCCTTAACACCATCCATTTGTGACAAAGACTACACTTTGTGCTGTTGATGATGAAAAGGAGCGCGTCGAAGTATGCCACAAAATACGCAAGGATTTTCATTTAAAGTCCTGACGATCAATACCCACAAGGGGTTCACCAGCTTTAATCGCCGCTTTATCCTGCCGGAATTGCGTGACGCTGTCCGCGCGACATCAGCGGATATTGTCTTCCTGCAAGAGGTGATGGGCACCCACGCCATCCATTCACTGCACATCGAAAACTGGCCTGAAACCTCACATTACGAGTTTCTGGCCGATACCATGTGGGACGATTTCGCCTATGGCCGCAACGCCGTTTATCCCGAGGGACATCACGGGAACGCGATATTGTCACGATTTCCCATCGTTGAATATGAAAACCGCGATATTTCCGTCGCTGGAAGTGAAAAACGCGGCATGTTGCACTGCCAAATCCGCCTGCCGGATCGTGATGAGCCGTTGCATGTGTTCTGCGTGCATCTCGGTCTGAAAGAGAAACATCGTCAGGCGCAGATGAAGATGATGTGCGACTTCATCGATACGCTGCCGCCCGATGCGCCCTTGGTGGTGGCCGGTGATTTCAATGACTGGCAGGTCAGCGCCAATCGCTTTCTTAAGCGCGCGGTGGGCTTAGAGGAAGTGTTCAGCATCAAAACCGGCCGCCCTGCCCGCACCTTTCCGGCACGTTTTCCGCTGTTAAGGCTTGATCGTATCTACATCCGCAATGCCACGGTCA
>NZ_DAMBSA010000175.1:0-9217 GCF_032054795.1 Pantoea sp. CTOTU49201 | reverse complement strand
AGCAAGCTCTCTTTGTCCATCTGGATCACCGCCAGCCAGACCAGCGACGCAATCAGCGTGCCGCTATTTGAGCCCAGCGCAATCACCGACGACACCAATCCACGACGTTCAACTGGTGCATATTCGCCCAGCATCACCGTACCGCCGGACAACTCTGCGCCCGCCCCCAAACCTTGGGTAAAGCGCAGCAGCACCAGACACGCCGGTGCCCAGACGCCAATGCTGGCATAGGAAGGAATCAAACCGATTAATGTTGTGGAGGCACCCATCAGAATGATGGTCGAGATCATCACCGTTTTGCGGCCCTTGCGATCGCCGATCCAGCCGAACAGCAAGGCACCAATCGGGCGGGCAATAAAGCCAACCGACCAGGTGGCAAAACTCGAGAGCAAAGCGATAGCCGGTGTGGCTTCGGGGAAGAAGACGTCACCAAAGATAATGCCGGCGGCGAGGCCATAGAGCGCAAAATCCGCATATTCCATCGCGGTGCCAAGCCAGCAGGAGAACGTGGCGCGCCAGAAATCTTTACGGCCGGAAGATGTTTCAAGCCGCGCGTCGGCAGCTGAGGAGGATGTTAGTGAGCTTTGTTGCGAAACCGTCATAACCCATTCCCTGAAAGAGGTAAAAACAGTAAACGCCCTTCCGTGGGTCAGTTCCCTTGCAACAAGCGGAACTCCCCGGTGGCGACGTTCAGTAGGCAAACCTGGATGAAAAATCAGTAATGAATTCCCTGGTGTTGGAATCCGCTTCTTCGCCTGTTCCCGCCGATGTAATTTTCATCGATCGCATTAGTGAGGCAAATGTAACTGGGTCATCTCAAGGCCAACTTCGTCTCTGGCACCGTGAGTTATCACTATGGAGATAGTCTATCTACGCGCGTAGATAAATCAAGTGATAATAGAGAAATTTATTAGATAAACTTCACTATAACTCATGAAAACAAGGCAAAAATGGCGTCAAATCATGACATTACATCTAATGCATGGCGCAAGAATTGTCTTAATGAAGCTTGATTGACGATTATTGCTTACCATTTAACGGCGCAGGCTAACTCTTCATCGCGCTGTTTTTCGCACAGTTCAGTTAAGGTTTAATGACAAACAGGCAATACTCTTAAATCCCGTCATGGATGCGCGTTTCACTAAACGTCTGCATTACACTGGAGCAATACCACTCAGGAGCGCTATGACCATTATTCTTATGCGACACGGTAAACCCGATCATCCTGTCAATGGGCGCCTGTCGGCGCGGGCATTGGCTGACTGGTGTGAAGGTTACGATCAGGCTGATATTTGCGATTCCCCGCCGCCGCGCAGCCAAACCATTGCGCGTCTGGCAAGTGTGATCGCCACCAGCCCGCTGCCGCGCGCCCGTTCGTCGTTAACGCGCCTGGGTTTACAGCCGCACGCGGTGGATGAGGTTTTTAGCGAAGTCGCGATACCGACGTTGCCGTTTGAGCGTCTGCATCTGCCGCTCAACGTCTGGCTGGCGCTACTACGCCTGTTATGGCTGTGCGGCTATAGCGGCCATGTCGAATCGGTGCAGCATGCGCGTCAACGCGCCCGCCTGGCGGCAGATAAACTGGTGACGCTGTCGCAGCAAGGCACGGTGTTGTTGGTCGGTCACGGCATCATGAACAAGCTGATTGCGCGTGAGTTACGCAAGCGCGGCTGGCAGGCCGAAAAACATGCCAGCAGCCGCCACTGGAGCAGTGCGATTTATCATCGTCCATTCATTTAAGTTGGAAGTAGCTCAGCACCTCACAACCGGTACCGGCTTGCGGCGTGGCAATCACCTTCATCTGCTGCAAATCAATCAGGCTGAGCGAACCGTCGCCCTCATTCGCAATCAGCAAGCTGCGATTATCCTCACTGAAGCAGCCATCCATCGGCTTATTGCCAACCTGAATATCGCCGAGCGGATTGAGCAGATCGTCAAACAGCGTTACCACCGGCTCCTGATCGCCAATTGCTACCAGCCGCTCGCCGTTGGCACTGAAACGCACTACCTGACAGGGTTGCTGATGTCCCGGCAAGGCCAGGCGCTGGCGGATGCGATGACTTTGCCGATCCACCACATACAGCAACGGCGCATCGGCGGCGCTCGCCACCAGATAAGGATGTTTAGGCGAGGCGGCGATACCGGAAATCGGGCCAGGCATCAGGATGTTGTCGATAATCCGTCCTTCCGCCTCACACAGATCCACCACGGTAATGCTGGCGTCCTCTTCATTCTCGGTAAACAGCTTGCGGCCGCTGGGCGACAAAGTGAGTCGGTGTGCATTGTGCGAAGGTAGCTGAATGGTTTTCTCCACGCGATCGCTAACCGGATCAATCACTGCCACCACCGCGCTGTTTTCACAGCAGAGATAAACTTTGCCGTCACGTCCTAACTGGCCGCTGTGCGGTGCTTTTAATGGCGACAGATCGATAAAACCGCTGATCTGCCGCAGGCGCAGATCGATGATCGCCACTTTATGGCCAGGATGCGGATTGTCGCCGTGAATGCCGTCGCCGTAGATCGGCACGTAAGCTTTTTCCAGCTGTGGCAGCATCAGAAGCTCGTGTGGACGCGGCGGAAAGGCATTTAACTCTTGCTCAACGGCAAAGGTTTCGGGATTGAGAAACAGCACGCGATTGCCCTGCTTATCGACCGCCAGTAATCCACGGTTGTGTCGCTGCATAGTGTCTCCTTTTGTTCATCACCTACTTTAAGCGTAGCTAACCCACAATCAGGATGGGATTTTCCCGGCAGGCCAGCGAAAAATGCAGCCTGGTTAACAAGTGATCTCACGCGCACTTTTTAATCTCACCCGCGACTTACGCCACGTCCCGCTTATTTTATTAGGAATAGTCTTAAGGCCATAAAATAGAATAACCAACAATTCACGCGGTTATTTATCGTTAATTTAAAGCTTAACGGATCCTTGATTTTCCGGTTTATCTGAAAGGATCAAAAAGTGATAGCCGCATCGCACAGAATGTTTTATTAAGCATAGGAGAGTACTTTTTTTACACACAGCCTAAAGGACAATCAAGAGCGCTCAGCGCCGCGATCAGGGACGCCTTGCCACCATAATCACAATAATCAGGTGCATCATGAATAAAAAACGCCTTCAGCCAGCGTTAACCCTCTGGCATAACTGGAAAAGACTCGCGTTTACCAGCCAGACTTTCCTGCAGAAAAAACAGCATACTGCGCTCTGTGCGCCGGAATACGATCCCAGCGAAGAGGACAATATCGTGTTACTTTCTGGCGAAAAAGATCTGCCAGAGATTCCAAAGAAAGTCTGGATGTATTGGGATAATGAATATTTACCGAAATCACTGGCATTAAATATTAAAAAGATTCGTCAGGATAATCCCGACCATGAAATCCATTTATTAAATCGTTTAACGGTAAAAGAAGTTTTACCGGATTTTATATTTACCTCGACCCAATTAACCGCCCAGCAAACAAGCGAAGTGATTCGCCTGGAATTGCTGTTGCGCTATGGCGGCATTGCCATTGATTGCAGCACCTTATTATTTGAAGATCTCTCCTGGGTGCATCGCGCGCATCAGGAACGTTGTATGGATGTGATTGGTTATTATCACGAAAATGCCACCGTCAACTATCTCGCGCCAGTGATTGAGAGCTGGTTCCTGGCGGCGACTGCCAATAATCCGTTTATCCGCGAATGGCAAAAACATTACGCGCCGATCAAACATCTCGGCGAACAGAATTACTTCAGTGAATTGACCAAGCGCGATGATTATTCCCTGCTAACGCAGAAGATTGCGCAGCCGGAGCAGCAATTAGGTTCACTGGCGCAGCAGATCGCCATGCGCGAACATCGCCGGGTAAATCTCTACCTGCGTAAATGCGAGGCTAACGCCTATTACTATCAGCGTTTAAGCGGCTGGAAGAGCGAGGCGTTTGCCCACGCGGTGCTGTTTCACCAGCGTCCACTCACACCACCGCCAGTGATTAAACTCAGCGGCAATGAGCAGCTGCATCTCGACTTCAACCTGCGGCTCGGCCATTACAACCGCAGCAGTTTGTTAGGCCAGATGATGCAAACGCCTGCGCCAATCGCGCTGGCTTCACCCATCAACAAAGCGCGCGCGTAACCAATGGATAAAGGTGGTCACCGCCCGTGGCACCTGTGCGGCATACGGGCGTACTACCCACAACCGATCGGCGAAGGCATCCACCGCTTGCCACTGCGGCAGCACCTGCTGCAGCGTGCCGCTGGCTAATGCCGCGCTGGCGCTGAAGTCCGGCAGCATCGCAATGCCCAAACCCTGCAATGCAGCATCGCGGATCGACTCGCTGTTGTTGGTGGCAAAGTTGCCCTGAATCTTTACCTGCACGGTTTCGCTGCCGCCGTCCGCTAATTGAAAGCGCCACTGCGGCGACTCGAGTCCGCGCGGGTAATAAAGACAATTGTGCTGCTGCAACGCCTGCGGTGAATCCGGCAAACCGTTCTGCGCCAGATACGCCGGCGATGCCACCAGCAACGCGCGGGTTTCACACAGCGGCAGCGCAACATGCGTTTCCGGCAGGCTATCGCTGTGGCGAATCGCCAGGTCAAACCCTTCACTGCCGAGCGACACCAAACGATCGGTGACGTCCAGCTGCAAGCGCACCTGCGGATAGTCGCGCAAGAAATCGCCGATGATCGGCACCAGCTGCTGACGCGCAAACGCCACTGGCGCAGTCACACGTACCATGCCACGCACCGGACCCGCTTCATCACGCACGCTGAAAAAGCTCTGCGCGATACGCGCAAAGGGATCGCGCAGCTCATCCACCAGCTTTTCACCGGCAGAGGTTAGCCGCACGCTGCGCGTGGTGCGCTGCACCAACGCCACACCCGCCATCTTTTCCAGCTCTTTAATCTTCTGACTCATCGCCGCTTTGCTGACGTCTAATCGTTCCGCCGCACGCGTAAAACTGCCGAGCTCAGCCAGCACGGTTAACCAGTGCAAATGGACCCAAAGGCTATCTGTTTTAATTTCTTTCATATCGATTGTTCAAAATAATAAATAATCATTTCAACCAGCGCGCTTTTTCTTTCCGGCAGCAAGCGGCAGCATAGAGCCACATCCTACTCTTTTCATGTGAGCAAAAAAGGGGTTTATTTATGCCGTTACTGACATTCGACGTTATTCAGGGCCGTTCAGAATCAGAAATACGCACTTTGCTGGATGCCGCACATCGCGCGGTATTAACCGCATTTAAAGTCCCGGCACGCGATCGTTATCAGATTGTTCATGAAAACAAAGGTTATCAGATGGTCTTTCAGGATACCGGCTTAGGCTTTGCGCGAACCGACAATCTGGTGATGGTGCGCGTGTATACCAGCCCGAGAAGTGAAGAACAGAAGTGCCTGTTTATGGCAGAGTTAGCGCGCGAGCTGCTGGAAAATTGTGGCGTTCAGGGCACGGATTTGATGATTAGTTTTATCACCAACAGTAAAGGCGACTGGAGCTTTGCCGATGGCGAAGCGCAATACCTCACTGGAAAACTCTAATCTCCCCTTCTCTGCCCTCACTGGCAGCAGCGCGTCCGTTGCTGCCAAGCTAAACCACAGTCAGCCTTAACCCGCCTTAAACGAATCGGAATGCATCGCACAAATCTGGTTGGATGTGTTGCAGCCTTGTGACACCCAATATAGATTGACGCAAAATCCCCACAGAGGGTCGTTGGCGCACGGATTGCGTATTCATTCAACATGAGGATCTAACGTTGTCCGAATTGGTTTCGGTTGTACTCTTTTTGGCTGCGATTGCGGTCTACTCCTCTAAAGCCGGGCGAAATAAATTTTGGTTTAGTCTGATCCTGCTGCTGCTCACGCTGTTTATCGTGCTTAACGTCACGCTGGTCGCCAGCAACTATTTTACCGGCGATGGCATTAATGACGCGGTGCTGTATACGCTGACCAACAGCCTGACTGGCGCGGGCGTGAGCAAATATGTGGTGCCAGCCATCGGACTGATCATCGCGCTGTTCTCGCTATTTTGCCTGCTTTCGTGGTTACTGCGCCGCCGTAAGCGGCCGCATCACCTCGGCTGGAGTTTGCTGGCGATTGCCTGTGCCGCGGGTTCGGTACAAACCACGCCTGCGTTCCGCCAGGTAAAAGAGTTGATCGCCTCACATTCGCGCCTCGCCGATTCGGATTTCGAAACCTATTACAAAACGCCCAATAAGGTGATCGCCGAGCCTAAGCTCAATCTGGTCTACATTTATGGCGAAAGTCTTGAACGGACCTACTTCGATCAGCAGGCATTTCCTGGTCTGGCCCCGGAACTCAGTCGGGAAAAAGAGAACAGCATCGATTTCAGCCAAACCGAACAGCTGCCCGGCACCGATTACACCATCGCCGGCATGGTGGCTTCACAGTGCGGCATCCCGCTGTTTGCGCCTTTTGATGGCAATGCCTCGGCTTCGCTCTCCAGCTTCTATCCGCAAAATATTTGTTTGGGCGACATCCTGAAAAACTCTGGCTACGAGAACTGGTTTATTCAGGGCGCAGATTTACGCTTCGCCGGTAAAGACACTTTCCTGCTGTCGCATGGTTTTGATGCGGCCAACATGTATGGCTCGCAGGAGCTGAAAAGTCGCGTCGCCGATCCCAGCTATCGTAATAACTGGGGCTACTACGATGACACGGTGATGGACGAGGTGTTTGAGAAATACGAGGAGCTGTCGCGCGCGCAAAAACGCTTCGCATTGTTCACGCTCACCGTCGACACCCATCATCCGGATGGTTTTATCTCGCGTAGCTGCCAGCGCAAAAGCTATAGCTATGATGGCAAACCCAATCAATCCTTTAGCGCGGTCGCCTGTTCGCAGGAGCATGTGGCGCGGCTGATTGAGCGCATCAAAGCCTCACCGTGGTTTAAAAACACCATCATCGTGGTGACTTCCGATCACCTGGCGATGAACAACACCGCGCATCAATACTTGATCAAGCAACCGCGCCATGACCTGTTTATGGTGATTCGTGGCGATCAGCCACAGGCGGAAGTGCTCGATGGCAAACGCAGCACGCTGGATAACGGCGCCACGGTGCTGGATATTCTCGGCGGCGATAACGCGATTGGACTCGGTCGCAGCGGCCTCTCTTCGAAATCGCTGTCAACCGAGTTCGACGACATGGCAAAGCGCGTCACATCATGGAAAGCAGACATTATTCAGCTGTGGAATTTCCCTAGCAAGATGGACAGCTTCACCGTCGATCAACAGAAAAACACCTTCAGCTTCTCTGGCGCGACCTTCAAATTACCGATTCTATTCCGCGTCTCCGACAAACATGTCGAACCGCTGCCGGAAGGGGAATACTCCGAACCGCTGCGTTATCAGCTGGCGAGTTTTGCTGCCGCCGACAAGTTCGTTTGGGTGGATCGCTGCTTTAAGATGGCGCGTCTGTGGCAGCCAGAGTTAGCGTTGTCGAACGATTTGTGTGTGTCGATGGGACAAATGGGCGCCAAACCCAGCGTAACCCGCATCGATAAAGCGCAGTGGAAAGGTAAAGTTAACTTCCCGAAAGCAGAAGTCAGTGCGGCAACCTTCCAGCTCAACGAGCAGCAAATACGCATCGAAGACAATGCGATTCGCTACAACGCCGACAGCTTCCTGTTAACGGTGCCCGGCGCGCCAAACAGCGTTAAGAGTTTTAAGGGGATATCACGTCCGGAAGAGTGGGGACGCTGGTCGAATGCCAATCTGGCGCCTGAAGTGAATATTGAGTACACCGATCCGCTGCCTGGACGCTTTGATGTGGTGATCACCGCGCGGGCGTTCGGTCCGAATGCGCATCGACCGATTCCCGTGCGCGTTGGCGATCAAGAGCAGCAGCTGAATTTGGGTGATGAGTTCTCCACCACCACGCTGCATTTCACCAACCCAACCGGCAGCCGTAATTTGATCATTGCGCCGCCGGAGCCGCAGGAGTCGAATGTCGGCAATATCATCGGCCAGGATCCGCGCAAACTGGGGATCGGCATGGTGGATATAAAAATAATTCCGCAAACCTAACGTAGGGTCGCCATTTATGGCGACCAGGTGCGCATGAATGCGCACCCTACGCGCGCAGCGCCTCCAGTTTTTCGCGTTGCGCCCCTTCCGCCGTAAAGTTTTCTGCCGCCAGCCAGCGTTCGAAGCCCTGTTTCACCTGCGGCCAGTCGCTGTCGATAATCGAGAACCAGCAGGTATCACGGCTGCGGCCTTTATAGACAATCGCCTGCCGGAAGGTGCCTTCAAACTGAAACCCTAAACGCAGCGCCGCATTGCGTGATGGCTGATTGCAGCTGTCGCACTTCCACTCGTAGCGACGATAGCCCAGCTGTTCAAAGGCGTAGCGCATCAGCAGATAGTGCGCTTCGGTGGCCATGCGCGTTTGCTTGAGCAGCGGCGAGAAGGCAACGTGGCCGATCTCCACAGATCCGTTTGTCGCATCAATGCGCATCAACGCCAGGCTGCCAACCGCACGATTACTCACCGGATCGATCACCGCAAAATGCAGGGGATCGCGCCCATTTTCCAGCTTGCGCGCATAGGCAACATAGGCCGCTTCATCGGCAAAAGGTTCGGCGAACATATAGGTCCAGTCACGCCCATCTGCAGCCAGCGCATAGGCAGCATACAGTTCGCGGCCATGGCGTTCAGCACTCAGTGGTTCAAGGCGGCAATAGTCGCCGGTGAAGATTTCATAGCCCGGCCAGGTGCGGGGTTGCCAATCTGGCAACGGGAATCCTACCGGTTGTCCGTAAGCATTGCTGTGTTGCGACATTCCTCAATTCCTTTATCAGTCAGGACCAGAAATGCAGAGTGCCACTTTGCTGGCGTGTTAAAAAGCGCCACAATGCATGAAATTGATGGATCCACGGAACTGCGTACATGAGTGATATTGAGCTACATCGATTATTGCTGGCCCCGCTGGAAACCAACGGCGAGCTAACGCTGCAACAGCAACTGTTTCAGCGTATCAGGCAGGCGATTCTGACAGGCAAACTCGCCGCCGGAACGCGTTTGCCCGCGACACGCCAGCTGGCGCTGGATCTGGCGGTTTCACGCAATACGGTGATCGCCGTCTGGGCGCAGCTGCAGGCGGAAGGATTTTTGCTGAGCGATCGCCAGGGCAGTCGCATCAGCAATATGGCGCAGCTACCGCAGGAAACTCAGCCGCCCGCCAGCAGCGAAATTGTCTTGTCACCGCGCATCGCTCAGT